>DAMAFT010000918.1:0-1720 GCA_031995805.1 Massilia sp. | reverse complement strand
CGGCCACGGCGCGCGCCAGCAGCACCGGATTGCGCACGCCCTGCACGCAGGCCACGGCGCCCAGGCGCCCCTTGGTATCCATGATCGACGCGTCCATCTCGACGGTGGCGCCGTCCAGGCACAGCACCGAACCGCTGCCGGCATTGAAGCGGCCGTCGTCCTCCATCGACGCGACGGCGGCGATGGCGGCCTCCAGGGCGTCGCCGCTGATGCCGAGTTCATCCACCGCGCGTTGCGCGGCGTGTTCGCAGCCATCGTCGTAGTCGCGCGTGCTGCCGGCGCCGCCGTGCACGACGACCGCATATCCTTGTTGGGTCAAGCTCATTCTTGTTGGTTCTCCGATGCGTTTGCCGCTGCCACGAAATGGAAACCACGTGGCATGGCCAATCCCGGCATTATGCAAATAATGGGAAATTTGTAACATCGGTACCCTCGCCGTGTGATTGTAAGAGGCGGCTTACACGGTTCAGTTGCGGTTCAGTGGCGACCCGGTCGCAGCGCCGCTGCACAGCGGTCATCCCGGTACCGACATCCCGCGCAGCGCCCGGGACAGTTCGTGCGCGACCTGGCGCTTGCGCGCTTCGCCCACGAAGCGGCCGACCTCGACCGTCGTGCCGCGCGATTCCAGCCGCACCAGCGCCGGCCCCCGCACCGGCCCGCCGTCCGCCAGGACGACGCGCGTCCACAGCGGATCGAGGTGCACCGTGCTGCGCCGGTCGGCGCGCACGCATTCGACCAGCAGGCCGGCGTCGGACAGGGCGATCCGCTCGTGGTCGGTGGCGTGACGGGCGTACAGCAGCAGGGCGATGCCCACCAGCGCCAGTTCCACCAGCGTGAAGGCGAGCACCTGCCACACGCCCCGGGACAGGAAGGCGATGCCGACGGCGAGCGATGCCGCGCACAGGCCGGCATAGGCGAGGCCGACCTGGCGCGGGGCGAGGGAACAGTTGCGCTGCAGTGTCCATTCGCGATGCATGGCGCGCTCCGGGCCGTGGTCGTGGTCCCGGGCGGGCGGCCCGGGATGGCGGTTCGATGATACGCCGATGGCGCGGGCGCGTTGTTTTCGTGGTAAGCGGACGCCGCGCCGCAGGTGCCGCGTCCGCCGGAATCTGCTACACTCTCGCCCCTTTTGCATCGAGAGGCTTTCATGGCGAACGCTTGCGGCGTCGATTTCGGCACGTCCAACTCCACCGTCGGCTGGGCGCGCCCCGGCCAACCGGCATTGCTGGCCCTCGAGGACGGCAAGGCGACGCTGCCCTCGGTCGTGTTCTTCAATGCCGACGAGGAAGCAGTGCGCTACGGCCGCGCGGCGCTGGCCGACTACCTGGAAGGCTACGAGGGCCGCCTGATGCGTTCGCTGAAGTCGCTGCTGGGCACGAGCCTGATGGACGGCCAGACCGAGGTCGCCGGTCGCGCGCTGCCGTTCCGCCAGCTGCTGGGCCATTTCATCGGCGAGGTCAAGCGCCGCGCCGAGCACCAGGCCGGCCGCGAATTCCAGCATGCCGTGTTCGGCCGTCCGGTGTTCTTCGTCGACGACGATCCCGCGGCCGACCGCCTGGCCGAGGATACGCTGGCCGAGATCGCCCGCTCGGTGGGATTCCGCGAGATCGGCTTCCAGTACGAGCCGATCGCCGCGGCATTCGACTACGAATCGCGCATCGACGCCGAGGAACTGGTCCTGATCGCCGACATCGGCGGCGGCACCTCGGACTTTTCGCTG
>DAMAFT010000917.1:0-1721 GCA_031995805.1 Massilia sp. | reverse complement strand
GGCGAACTGAACATGCAAATGACTGCTATCAAGCGCCTGCTCCTGGCAACGCTCGCCGCGCTCCCATTGCTCGCCGCCTGCGACGATTACCCCACCGCATGGAAAACGCCGAACATGACCGCACTCACGCCCCGCCTGCAACCGCTGTTCGAAAACACCAAGCCCGTCTGCTTCGGGCGTTTCATGATCGATGTGCCGGCAACGGCGACCGTCGTCTGGGGCCAGGCGAGTACTCCACTGATCATCAATGTCTATCCAAATGGCGTGGAGGAGGTGAAGACACTGGAGCAACAATTCATCGATGAGCTGAAGAGCGAAAAAGCCATTTACCTCAACGACATTCCTTTGCTGGTGTCGGTCGAGCACGTGGACCAGCCCGACGGGAAAATCGTGACTGGATACGAGGGTTTTCAAGCAATTGCTGAATTCAAGATCAACGGTTACTTCGGCTTGCAGAAGGATGGCGTCGTGATCAACGCGCGTCCAATAGACAAGTACAAGGATAGTGCTATAGAAATTATCAAAGGGATGGCCCGACGTATGCGCCTGCGCGCCGAGACCGACATTCCCACGGAGCCGGGCAATTGTATCGAGTATGCGTTCGTGCCGGACGATCCGGACCCGGACAAGGTGCCGCGTGCCGAACTGGTACGCATCGGCTTCCGCCTGCAGGAATTCCCGGACGTGCACCTGTCGATCGACATCTATCCGTCGAATCCCCATGATCCCGAAAGCGGCTCGCTGAAACGCCAGTGGAAGCGCATCCGGGAAGATCCCGCCACGCCCGAAGAACTGAAGGTGCTCGCCGCCACCAAATTTTTCCGCGAGGGCGCGCGCCAGATCCAGGACTGGAAGACCGGCTATGAAGTGCTGATGCGCTCGCCCGACGAGGAAGGCTCGTTGTCCCACCATGATTTCCGGGTCAAGTTCTTCGGCGTCCCGCACGACCCTTACCAGCCCGTCATCAACGTCAAGTTCGAGACCGGCGTCGGCGACAATGCCGCCGGCGCCGCCAGGGCCAGCCTGAGCGACGAGGAAGCCATCGCGCTGTGGGACAGGATCACGAGCACGCTGCGCATACGTCCGACCCGCGCCGCGTCGGCAACAGCCGCGCAAGGCGGCCGCGCACCGCGCTTCCCGCTCGGCGAACTGGCGGCCACCGGGCGCACCTGTCCCCAGGCCGGGTGGTGGGAACCCACGGCGGCGAGCGGCGCAGCCAGCGGCCCGCGCAGGCACATCGGGGCGGGCGAGCGCATGCCGCACGTCGTTGTGCCCGGCGCACCGTCGCTATGGCAAAAGCTCAAGCGAGAACGACCTGCCCACCGGACGGCAACGGTCTGGAAACTGGTGGACTATGATGATGCCGATTCGCCCGAACCCGTGAAGAAAGGTTGACCGATGCGCAACGTGATTCGTCTCGGCGACGCCACGTCGCACGGCGGCAAGGTCGAGCGCGTGCGCGCATCGCACGTCATCGTCGACGGTATCCCGGTCGCCTGCGTCGGTGATGCGTGCAGTTGTCCGATCGACGGGCACGACAACTGCACGATCGCCGAGGGCGATCCGGGCCACGTCGTCGACGGCATTGCCGTTGCCTACGACGGCCATGCGACCACGTGCGGCGCCACGTTGATCGCGTCCGCCAGCAACTTCAGCGGACAATAGCCGGGCCGGTCTGTTGCAGCCGGACAGCCGGCAGCCGCCGGAAAGGTGACATCCCT
>DAMAFT010000916.1:0-1722 GCA_031995805.1 Massilia sp. | reverse complement strand
CAGTTGGCGCAATGTCGGTCATGGAACTGAACGACCTGGTCAAGGCTTTCGAAGAAAAGTTCGGCGTGTCGGCAGCTGCAATGGCAGCCCCGGCAGCTGGCGGCGGCGCCGCTGCTGCTGCAGTTGAAGAGCAGACCGAATTCAACGTCGTCCTGACCGAAGTCGGCGCGAACAAGGTCGGCGTCATCAAGGCCGTCCGCGAAATCACCGGCCTGGGCCTGAAGGAAGCCAAAGACGTCGTCGACGGCGCACCGAAGACCGTCAAGGAAGCCCTGCCGAAAGCCGACGCAGAAGCCGCCAAGAAGAAGCTGGAAGAAGCTGGCGCCAAGGCCGAGCTCAAGTAATACATATGCAAAGGGCGCTGGCGACAGCGCTCCGCGCCGGAGTCAAAGCGCGCAGATCCCCGCCGGAAGGTGGGGTATGCGGCTTTGGCTCTTTTGTCGTCCCTGCGACAAACAAGCCATATCCCGCTTCAGAAGCACCGCACTACGCAGTAATCGTAACACAGCAGCACCGGTTCTTTTTCACCCGACGGATGGCGACGAGCATTGAGGCCTTGCGTGTGGTGGCGTAACCACTGGCAATTCCTGAATTCTCATCCTCTTTCTGTCACTCACGGAGTGTCCATGCACTACTCATTTACTGAGAAGAAACGCATTCGCAAGTCGTTCGCGAAGCGCGCCAACGTTCACAACGTTCCCTACCTCCTGGCTACTCAGCTGGAGTCCTACGAGAATTTCCTGCAGGCCGACGCAGGTCCCGTCGCCCGCAAGAATGAAGGCCTGCAATCGGCCTTCTCCTCCATCTTCCCGATCGTGTCGCACAACGGCTTCGCGCGCCTGGAATTCCTCTCCTATGTGCTGGGTGACCCTGCTTTCGACGTCAAGGAATGCCAGCAGCGCGGCCTGACCTTCGCGTCGCCGCTGCGCGCCAAGGTGCGCCTGGTGATCCTGGACAAGGAATCGCCGACCAAGCCGGTCGTGAAAGAGATGAAGGAACAGGAAGTGTACATGGGCGAACTGCCGCTCATGACCGCCAACGGCTCGTTCGTGATCAACGGCACCGAGCGCGTGATCGTCTCGCAGCTGCACCGCTCGCCGGGCGTGTTCTTCGAACACGACCGCGGCAAGACGCACTCGTCGGGCAAGCTGCTGTTCTCGGCCCGTATCATTCCTTACCGCGGCTCGTGGCTGGACTTCGAGTTCGACCCGAAGGACATCCTGTTCTTCCGCGTCGACCGCCGCCGCAAGATGCCGGTGACGATCCTGCTGAAGGCCATCGGCATGACGCCGGAACAGATCCTGGCGAACTTCTTCGTGTTCGACAATTTCAACCTGCGCGGCGAAGGCGCGGAACTGGAATTCGTGGCCGAGCGCCTGCGCGGCGAAGTCGCGCGCTTCGACATCGTCGATCCGAAATCGGGCAAGACGCTGGTCACCAAGGACAAGCGCATCAACGCCAAGAACGTCCGTGACGTCGAGAACGCCGGCATCACCTTCATCTCGGTGCCGGAAGACTACCTCGTCGGCCGCGTGCTGGCGACCAACGTCGTCGACCCGGATACCGGCGAAGTCATCGCCAACGCCAACGACGAGCTGACCGACGAACTGCTGGGCAAGCTGCGCGACGCCAGCATCGAGTCGATCCAGACCCTGTACACCAACGACCTGGACCAGGGCGCCTACATCTCGCAAACCCTGCGCACCGACGACACCGCCGACC
>DAMAFT010000915.1:0-1723 GCA_031995805.1 Massilia sp. | reverse complement strand
CCATGGCGCCGCGGCGCAATCTGTTGCGTGCGACGCTGGCCGCCCTGCTGGCCCTCGGTACGGGCTTGCCGGCGCATGCCGCCGACCTGCTCGATACCGTCAAGGCGCGCGGCACGCTGCGCATCGCCCTCGAAGGCACGTACCCGCCGTTTAATTTCCGCGATACGAAGACGGGGCAACTGGCGGGCTACGATGTCGACGTCGCCCGGCTCGTCGCCGCCAGGCTGGGCGTGAAGCCGGAATTCGTCACTACCGAATGGGGCGCGATCCTGGCCGGCCTGGGGGCGGGCAAGTACGACGTCATCGTCAGCCAGGTGAGCATCAATCCGCGCCGCCAGCAGGCCTTCGATTTTTCCACGCCCTATACCTATTCGTCCCCGCAGCTCATCGTGCGCAACAACGAGCGCAACGACTACAAGCGCCTGGAGGACCTGAAGGGACGCAAGGTCGGCGTGGGGCAGGGCAGCGTGTATGAACAGCAGGTGCGCGCCGTGCCGGGTGTCGAGGTCAAGAGCTATCCGGCCGCGCCGGAAAACCTGCAGGACCTGGCCTTCGGCCGCATCGACGCCGCGCTGAACGACGGCCTGATGGTGGCCTACCTGCTGAAGCATTCGCAATTGCCGATCCGCGCCGGCGCAAGGGTGGGCGCGGTCGAGCGCATGGGCATCACCCTGCGCAAGGGCAATCCGAAACTGCTGGCGGCGATCGACAGGGCGCTCGACGCGGCGCGCGCCGACGGCAGCCTGAAGCAGGTCTCGATGAAGTGGTTCGGCAGCGACGCCACCCGCGCGCCGTGAGCGGCCGCGTGCGTATCGGCGTTCGGCCAGGAGCGCAGGCGGCCCGATGGACCTGAACGCGCTGGCGGCCCTGGCGCGCGAGGCGGCGCCGGTGATGCTGCAAGGCGCCGGCCATACGCTGGCGTTCGCCGTCGCCGCCATGCTGGGCGGCCTCGTCCTGGGCATTCCCACGGCCGTGCTGCGCGTCGTGCCGTGGGCGCCGCTGCGCTGGCCGGCGGCCGTCTACGTCAGCCTGTTCCGCGGCACGCCGTTGCTGGTGCAGCTGTTCGTCATCTATTACGGCCTGCCCAGCGTCGGCATTGAATTCACGCCACTGGCGGCCGGCATCCTGGCGCTGTCGCTGAACGCCGGCGCCTACCTGTCGGAAAGCCTGCGCGGTGCCATCCTCGGCGTCGGCGAGGGGCAGTGGCGCGCGGCGTTCAGCCTCGGCCTGACGTGGCCGCAGGCGCTCGGCCACGTGGTGCTGCCGCAAGCGGCCCGGCTGGCGGTGCCGTCGATGAGCAATACCTTGACCAGCCTGATCAAGGATACGTCGCTGGTGTCGGTGATCACGATGACGGAGCTGATGCTCGTGACCAAGGAATTGATTTCGGTGACGTTCCAGCCGCTGCCGCTGTACGTGGCGGCGGCCGGCATCTACTGGGTGCTGAGCCTGGGGTTCGAGGCGTTGCAGAAGCAGGTCGAACGGCGCTTCCGGCAGGTGTGAACGGTGGGCATGCGAAACGTGCCCACCATCCGCATCACATGTTCGGGTAATTCGGCCCGCCGCCGCCTTCCGGCGTGACCCACACGATATTCTGCGTCGGATCCTTGATGTCGCAGGTCTTGCAGTGCACGCAGTTCTGCGCATTGATCTGCAGCCGGTCCTTGCCTTCGTCGGTCTTGACGAACTCGTACACGCCGGCCGGGCAGTAGCGCTGTTCCGG
>DAMAFT010000914.1:0-1730 GCA_031995805.1 Massilia sp. | reverse complement strand
GGCCCTGTCCGGCGAGGAAGCCCTGTCGCTGATGCTCGAGCACGAATTCGCGCTGGCCATCCTGGACGTGCAGATGCCCGGCATGGACGGCTTCGAGCTGGCCGAGCTGATGCGCGCCACCTCGCGCACGCGCAACATCCCGATCGTGTTCGTGTCGGCGGCTGGCCGCGAGCTGAACTATGCCTTCAAGGGCTACGAGACGGGCGCCGTCGATTTCCTGTACAAGCCGCTCGACCCGGATGCCGTGCGCAGCAAGGTCAACGTGTTCGTCACGCTCGACCAGCAGCGGCGCGAGATGCGGCGCCAGATGGAGGCGCTGGAACAGAGCCGGCGCGAGCAGGAAGTGCTGCTGCGCGAACTGAACGCGACCCAGGCCGAGCTGCAGCGCTCGCTGCGCATGCGCGACGAATTCATGTCGCTGGTGGCGCACGAGCTGCGCACGCCGCTCAACACGCTGTTCCTGGAAGTGCAGATGCGCAGCCTGCAGCTCAAGCGCGGCAACCTGCCGGCCTTCAATGCCGAACAGACCGGCAACATGATCAAGCGCGACGAGCGCCAGATCAAGTCGATGATCCGCCTGATCGACGACATGCTCGATGTCTCGCGCATGAAGAGCGGTACGCTGTCGATCCGGCCCGGCCGGGTCGAGCTGATGGCCCTGCTGGAACGGGTCGTCAACGACCTGTCGCTGCAGGCCACCGCGGCCGGCTGCACCGTCGCGCTGGCGCCGCACGAGCCGGTCGAAGGGTTCTGGGACGAGTTCCGCATCGAGCAGGTGGTCGTCAACCTGCTGACCAATGCGCTGCGCTACGGCGGCGGCGGACAGATCGAGGTCAGCGTGCACCTGGCGGATTGCGGGGCGCAGGGCAGCAGCGTGCGCATCGACGTGCGCGACCACGGCAAGGGCATCGCGCCCGACTTCATCGAGCGCATCTTCGAGCCCTACGAGCGCGGCGCGCGCAGCGGCGAACCGAAGGGGCTGGGGCTGGGCCTGTATATCTCGCGCCAGCTGGCCACGTCGCATGGCGGGCAGCTGACCGTGGCCAGCGTGGCGGGGCAGGGGGCGACGTTCAGCCTGACGCTGCCGTGCACGGAGGCGGCGGCCGTCGTCGCGTCCGCCTGACACGGCGCGCCATGATCCCGTCATGGCGCTGCCCTATGCTTGACTGATAGGTAAAATCAATTGATGAAATCCGATCAATTAATTTCACATCCGGTCGTGCGCGCGGTATAGTACACACCTAACGTTTTTTCACCCCCTAAAAAGGAACCTAATCCATGTCCCTCATCAACAGCACGATCAAGCCGTTCAAAGCAACCGCCTACCACGACGGCAAGTTCGTCGACCTGACCGAAGCCGACTTCAAGGGCACCTGGTCGGTCCTGATGTTCTACCCGGCGGACTTCACGTTCGTCTGCCCGACCGAACTGGAAGACCTGGCCACTTTCCAGCCGGAATTCTCGAAGATGGGCGTGAACGTGTATGGCGTGTCGACCGACAGCCACTTCGCGCACAAGGCATGGCATGACACCTCGGAAGCCATCAAGAAGGTCAACTACCCGCTGATCGGCGACCCGACCGGCATCCTGGCCCGCAACTTCGAAGTCATGATCGAAGAAGAAGGCATGGCCCTGCGCGGCACCTTCGTGATCAATCCGGAAGGCCAGATCAAGGTCATGGAAGTGCACGACAACGGCATCGGCCGCGACGCTTCGGAACTGATGCGCAA
>DAMAFT010000913.1:0-1733 GCA_031995805.1 Massilia sp. | reverse complement strand
CTTAACCCTAGAATTATGGCTCAGGACTGTCTATGAAACCGTAGTCGATTCAGTTAGACGGTTTCAAGCGAAACTGTATGTGCCGTTGCAAGCATCGGAGAACGTCCGCTCCTGGCCGATTCCGGCCGGTCGAGACAGCATAACAGGTTGCTAAGGCGAAAAACTCTCGAAGTGTTACGACAGGCCGCTTCGACCCGAAGCAGACACAGATGTCGTCCGCTGATTTACACCGGAGCCGACTGACTTACTTCGTCTTACCCAGCACGCCGTCTACCCAGGCCAGAATCGGCAGCGCGTGATCGGTCAACCCGCTGCGTACCGCCACCACGTTAGCGTCTGGCCCGACCACCACCAGCAGCGGGTATGACTGCACCTTGAAGGTCTTAATGTAGAGACGGGACGCCTACATCTGCTTGAACAGGTGCGCGAACAGGGGGCTCACCCGCAGCTTGTCCTGGCGCCCGCGCAGGTGCAAGGCCAGCTTGCCCGCCTCGTCGCGGCTGGCGCCCGCCACGTGGCGCAGGTTGACGATGGCGCCGCGGCTCACCTGCGGGAACTGTTCCGGGTCGAGCTGGGCCAGCAATTCCTTCAGCGGCAGCCGGATCAGCGCCTCGCCGTCGACGGTGGCCACGCTGACGTACTTGTCGAGCGCCTGGAAATAGACGACGTCCTGCACCGGGATCAAGCGCACCATGCTGCCCACCGCCGCGCGGATGACGGACAGGCGCGGTCCCGCCGGCGCGACCGGCAGCACGCCGCGCAGGCGTTCGACCAGGCCGGCCAGGGCGTCCTTGCCGCTTCCTGCGTCGAGCCGCTCGCGCAGGCGCTGCACCGTGCGCGCCAGGCGCGCTTCGCTCACGGGCTTCAATACGTAGTCGAGCGCCGCCTGCTCGAATGCCTGCACGGCGTATTCGTCGTAGGCGGTGACGAAGACCACCAGCGGAAAGGGCTGCCCGCCCTCCCAGCGCTCGACCAGTTCCTGCGCCGCCTCCAGGCCCGTCATGCCCGGCATCTTGATGTCGAGGAACAGGATCTGCGGGCGGTGCGCCAGCGCCGCGGCCACGGCGGCCACGCCGTTCGGCGCGGGCGCCAGCAATTGCAGTTCCGGCCACAGGGCTTGCAGCGTCCTGGCCAGCACGGCGGCGAGGACCGGTTCGTCTTCCGCGATCAGGGCGGTCGCCCGGGCCGGGTTCATGCGGTCTCCAGCGGCAGGGTCAGGCGCACCAGCGTGCCGTGCGGCACGTTCGGCTCCAGTGCGAGGCGGGCGCGCCCGCCGTACACGGCCTGCAGGCGTTCGCGCGTCGTCGCCAGGCCGATGCCGCCGTCCCTGGCGCCATCGTCGCGGTCCGCCTCGGGCAGGCCCAGGCCGGTATCGGCGACGCAGATCTCGAGCATGCCGTCGCGCGCCGTGGCGGTGACCAGCAATTCGCCGCCGGACACGCTCGGCTCCAGGCCGTGCACGATGGCGTTCTCGACCAGCGGCTGCAGCAGCAGCGGCGGCAGGCGCGCCGTGCGCAGCGCGTCCGGCAGCGCCAGGCGCGGCCGCAGGCGCTCGCCCATGCGCACGCCCATCAGGCCGAGGTAGGCGTCGATGGCGTCGAATTCTGCGCCCAGGGTGGTGCTGTCGAGGCGGGTGGCGGCCAGCGTGGCGCGCAGGTACTGGATCAACTGGTCGAGCATGCCGCCGGCGCGCTGCGGGTCGATGGCGATCAGCCCCTGCAGGTTGGCCAGCG
>DAMAFT010000912.1:0-1735 GCA_031995805.1 Massilia sp. | reverse complement strand
TCGGCGCCGGCGACATGGCGCTCAACGTGGTGATCTCGTCGATGATGCTGATCATTACCTTCTTCTATACCGATATCTACGGGCTGGCGACGGGCGACCTGGCGCTGCTGTTCGTGCTGGTGAAGGTGATCGGCGCCGTGTCCGACCTCGCCGTCGGCCAGATGACGGACGCCTTCCTGTCGCGCTGGGGACGCTACCGGCCCTACCTGCTGCTGCTGGCCGTGCCCTACGGCGTGTCGGTGTTCATGGTGTTCAGCACGCCCGACTGGGGCTACCATGCCAAGGTCGTGTGGGCCTACTCGACCTACATCCTGATGACCCTGATGACGTCGGGCGTGGGCGTGCCCTACATTTCCCTGATCAGCGGCCTGACGGCGGACCCGCAGGAACGCCTGTCGGCGAACGGCTACCGCCTGTTCCTGGCCAAGGTCGGCGCCTTCATGGTGACGATCGTCGTGCCGATCCTGGCCGAGCGCTGGGGCGGCGGCGACCCGGCCGCCGGCTACCAGGCGGCGATGGCGCTGATGGCGGTCCTGGGCGTGGCGCTGTTCCTGCTGTGCTTCTTCACCACCACCGAGCGCGTCGTCTACCCGACCCGGCGCCAGCCGCTGCTGGAACAGGTGAAGGTCCTGGCGCAGAACGACCAGTGGCTGATTCTGTGCGGCGTCTGCGTCACGGGCACCATCGGCTACGTGATCCGCGGCTCGGTCGCGATCTACTATGCCAAGTACTACCTGCACGGCGATACCGGCACCGTGTCCGCCTTCCTGTCGACCGGCGTGGCGGCGGCGATCCTGGCGATGGTGGTGTCGACCTGGGTGACCAAGTTCTACTGCAAGGTCAAGCTGTTCCGCTACACCCAGCTGGCGGTGGCCGTGCTGTCGGTGCTGATCTACCTGCTGGTGAAGCCGGGCGACGTAGTGCTGGCCTTCGTCCTGTACTTCATCCTGTCGCTGGTGGTGGACCTGCATGCGCCGGTGTTCTGGTCGGCGATCGCCGAGACCATCGACTACGGCCAGCTCAAGACGGGCAAGCGCGTCTCCGGCTTCGCCTTCGGCGGCATCTCGGTGGCGCAGAAGGCCGGCATGGCCGTCGCGGGCGGCCTGGTGGGGGTACTGCTCGGCTGCTTCCAGTACCACCCGAACCAGGAACAAAGCCAGCTGGCGCTGCAGGGCATCGCGCTGATGCTGTCGGTGATCCCGGGCTTCTTCCACTTCTTGATGGGGGCGCTGATGTTCAAGTACCGGATCAGCGACCAGTATTATTCGACGGTGAAGGACGACCTGCGCGCGAGCGGGGTGATGGCGAACTGACCGGCCCGGCAACGAACTTTCGCACGTCGTTCCCGCCTTCGAGGGGACGACGGTTTTTAGTGCAACGACGAGAATGACGATGGAAACCGTACTCAAACCCCTGATCGAACAACGCGCCGACCCGTATATTGTCAAGCACACGGACGGCTACTACTACTTCACCGCCTCGGTCCCGCAATACGACCGCATCGAGCTGCGCCGCGCGACGACCATCGAGGGCCTGGCCACGGCGCCCACGGTGGACGCCTGGACCAAGCCCGACACCGGCCCGTACAGCGAATTGATCTGGGCCCCCGAGCTGCACTTCAACATGGGCGCGTGGTACGTGTACTTCGCCGCCGCGCCGAGCCGCGAGATCAAGGACAAGCTGTTCCAGCACCGCATGTACGCGATCCGCAATACCAGCGCCAACCCGCTGGAGG
>DAMAFT010000911.1:0-1754 GCA_031995805.1 Massilia sp. | reverse complement strand
AGTTATTAAGCGAAAGCCCGCTCCAGTGACCTGGAGCGGGCTTTTTGCGTTTCGGTGCGTACGGCCACGCACTCCAAACTCAGGCACAATGCCTCCTGTAGACTTGCTAAACAGACAGGAGTGACATGAAAGAGCAGACTGCACGCAAGGTCGTGCTGATGCGCGCCATCGAGACGGCGGACACCAAACACGACATTCTTTCCGAAGACGATCGCTGGTATGCCAGCCGCAGTGCGCGCGAGCTCGCCAACTGGCAGGCCGCCGAAGGCAAGAGCGCGCCCGCGCTCGACCAGTTCCTGGAACAGCGCGCCGACCTGGTCATGAAGCGCCTGTCCGAGCGCACGCCGGCCTTCGCGACCTTCCTGCAGCGCCGTCCGCTGATGCCGGCGATCGCCGTGATCCTGCCCATCCTCGGCTTGCTGGCCGGCGCAGGCCTCGACCGCATCGGCAATCCGCATCGTGTCGACCTGCTGTCGGCGCCATTGCTACTGATCCTGGGTTGGAACCTGCTGGTCTACCTGGCCCTGCTCGTCTGGGCGATCGTCCCGTCGAAGAAGACCGGCTGGGCCAGTCCGCAACTGCTGCGCCGCCTGGCCGTCGGCGCCAAGGCGCTGCCGCGCAAGCTGCCCGCCGCGCTTGCCGGCGGCCTGACCAACTACCTGGTCGAGTGGCCGCAGCTGTCGGCCAAGCTGACGCGCCTGCGCCTGGCGCGCACCGTGCACCTGGCGGCGGCGGCGTTCGCGCTCGGCGCCATGGCGTCGCTGTATGCGCGCGGCCTGCTGAACGAGTATGCGGCCGGCTGGGAGAGCACCTTCCTCGATGCGCAGCAGGTCCACACGCTGCTGTCCGTGCTGTTCGCGCCGGCGCTCGCCGTATTCCCGCTGCAGGGTTTCACCCTGGCCGACGTGCAGGCGCTGCGCTTCGTGCAGGAGCCGTCGCCGGCAGGCGGCGCGCGCTGGGTGCATTTGTATGCGGCCACGCTGCTGCTGCTGGTCGTGCTGCCGCGCCTCGTGCTGGCGGTGGTCGCGGCCCTGCGCGCGCGGCGCATCGCGCACACCTTCCCGCTCGACCTTGGCCAGCCCTACTTCCGCATGCTGGCCGACCGCATCGGCGTTTCCGGCCCGGCCGTGCTGCGCGTGATCCCGTACAGCTTCACCGTCGACGAGGCGCGCCACAAGGGCTTGGCCGCCGTTGCGGCCAAGGTGCTGGGCGAGCAGGTGCAGCTGATGCTGCGGCCATCCAGTCCCTACGGCGAGGACGCGAAGGAGGCGCTGCGCGACGCGCGCCTGGACGACGGGGACGTGGCCGTCACGGCCGTGCTGTTCAACCTGGCGGCCACGCCGGAGCGCGAGAACCACGGCGCCTTCCTCGACTACCTGCTGCGCAATACGCCGCGCGGCATCGCCGTGCTGGTCGACGAGTCGAGCCTGGCCGAGCGCGGCGCCGGGCAGGCCGGCTTCGAGGCGCGCGTCGAGGAACGCATCGCATTGTGGCGCGAGTTCTGCCGCTACCACCACGTGGCCGCGACCGTGGTCGACCTGCTCCATCCGGACAAGCATCCGCTCGAACTGGGCAGCGGCCTGAACGTGTCGAGGGCGCCATGAGCGGCCCCGTCGACATCCAGTTCGCCCTCGTCTCGCACACCAACAACGGCAAGACCACGCTGGCGCGTACGCTGGTGGGCATCGACGTCGGCGAGGTGCGCGATGCCGCCCACGTGACGGTGACGTCGGAAGCGCACCTGCTGCAGACCA
>DAMAFT010000910.1:0-1759 GCA_031995805.1 Massilia sp. | reverse complement strand
GACGTGACTGCCGTTGCTACCGCATGCATGCAAGACTCCCGTGTGCACGGCGCGCCCCATGCACGCCGGGTCCGGATTGCACCGGACACCGGGCCGACTATACTACAGACCGACAGTCTTTACATTTCGACATCGTATCAAATCGTTTCAGAGCCGACCTCAGCCGTTACGCTTGAGCGGGCGGCGCGGCCCCTTGCCGGCCGCCTCGCCCGCGGCGCCGCGGTCCGCTCCCGGCCGTGCCGACGGCGCGCCGCGGCCGCCGCCGTTTCCACTGCCACTGCCGCCGGGACCACGCGGCTGGGCCGGACGGCCGTCCTGGCGCCCCCCGCCCTGCTCGCCCGCCGGCCGCGGACCGGTCCGGCGCGCCGGCGCTGCGGACCGCTCGCCCTCGCCCTGGGCGCCACCGCGCCCGGGCCGCGCGGCGTCGCCGAACGGCTGGCCCGGCAGGCGCAGGCTGCCCTTGCCCGACAGCGGGCTGGCGCGGCGGGCGTTGCCGACCGGCTGGCGCCCGCCGGCGGTGCGCTCGGCGGCAGCCATGCCGGGCTTCGGCACCGTGCCGCTGAGCTGCGTGCCTTTCTCGATGCGGAAGGTGGCGCCGGCATCCTGGCCCAGCACCTTGGTCAGGTAGGGCATGACCTCGCGCAGCGTCGCTTCCAGCGTGTACGGCGGGTTCAGGATGAACATGCCGCTGCTGTGCAGGCCGTTGCCGTCCGGACGCGGGCCGGCCACCGACAAGGTCACGTGCAGCCATTCCTTGGCCGGCAGGCGTTTCAGGCGGTCGGCGAACTCGCGCGACTCCATGCGCTGCAGCACCGGATACCAGACGGCGTACGTGCCCGACGGGAAGCGCTTCAGCGCCTCGTCGAGCGCGTCGCGCACGTGCTTGTAGTCGAGCTTGACCTCGTACGGCGGGTCGATCAGCACCAGCGCCCGGCGCGACGGCGGCGGCAGCAGCGCCTTCAGGCCCGTGAAACCGTCGGAATAATCGACGATCACGCGCTTGCCGCGCGCGCGTTCGCCCTGCTCGGCCTTGTGCGCCTCCAGCTTGGCGACGTTCTGGACCAGGATCCTGGCATCGGCCGGATGCAGTTCGAACAGGCGCAGGCGGTCCTGCGGGCGTGCCGCCTCGTCGGCCACCCAGGGCGAGCCGGGGTAGTAGCGCAGCTTGCCGCTCGGATTGAGCGTACGCACCAGCGCCACGTACTCGGCCAGCGCCGGCGGCAGGTCGTCGCGCTCCCACAGGCGCGCGATGCCGTCGACCGACTCGCCGCTCTTGACGGCCTGGGCGCTGTCCAGCGCGTACACGCCGGCACCGGAATGGGTGTCGATGTACGTGTATGCCGCGTCCTTCTGGTTCATGTATTGGTGCAACTGAACCTGAACGAAATGCTTCAGGACATCGGCATGGTTACCCGCGTGATAGGCGTGGCGGTAGCTGAACATAGTGGAATTCCAAGTAGAGATTGCCTGCGGTCCGCGACGCGTGGCAATGCTACCCCGCGCGGACGGCCAAACCGCCATTATCCCTCAGATGGGCCGCCCGCCGGAACAATAAAAAAGCCGCAGCGGCTTGCGCACGCTGCGGCACCCTGGAGGAAACGGGAAGGCTTACGCTACCTTTTTCTCGTCGAAGAACTGTTCGTCCTCGGTGGAACCGTGCAGCGCCGTGGTCGAGCTCTGGTTCTGCTGGATGGTCTGGGTGACGGCGTCGAAGTAGCCGGTGCCGACCTCGCGCTGGTGCTTGACCGCCGTGAAGCCG
>DAMAFT010000909.1:0-1770 GCA_031995805.1 Massilia sp. | reverse complement strand
CAGCGGCAGGTGCAGCACGCCGACCTCGCGCCGGCCGTTGCGGTGCTGCGCCTTCCACATCCACTGCTTGGCGACCACGAAGACCGGCATCGCGTTCTGCGGCGGCTGGTACAGCGCCACGTAGTCGATCGCCGCCCAGGCATAGACGCCCAGGAACAGCAGCAGCGGGATCACGGTCCACGTCACTTCGAGCCGGCGCCCCTTGGCCGGGGGATTGCTGCGGTCGGCGTTCGATCCCGCGCGGTAGCGCACCGCGAAGCCGATCGTCAGCGCCAGCACGGCCACCGCGACGAAGCCGGTCAGCAGCAGCAGGCACAGGGCCAGCGTGTCGAGGCGTTCGGACGACTGCGCCGCCGCTTCCGGGACCAGGTAGAAGGCCGGACTCATGGGGTCCTCCGCTTGCCGCTGGCTTGACGCCGGCGCCAGATCCAGCCGCCCAGCACCAGCGCCGTGGCCAGCGCCGCCACGCGCACGGCGGCCAGCGCTCCCTCGGTGTGGCGGCCGGCGGCCGGGTCGAGGTGGGCGCACAGCAGCGCCAGGCGCGCCCCCAGCGTGGGCGGTGCGGCCGGCGCAGCTGCAGCCTGCGCGGCCCCGGCATGCGCGCCGCGCACGGCCGCCGCCAGCGCGGCCGGATCGAAGCGCACGCCGGGGAAGAAGCGCGCGATGCGCCCGTCCGGCGCCGCCACGACGAAGCCTGCCGCGTGGGCGATCTGGCGGCCGTCGGCGTCGGCCACGCTGCGATAGCCCAGCGCCCGGCCGATGCGCGCCAGCGTGCGCGCGTCGCTGGCCAGCAGCGCCAGGTCGGCGGCGCCGCCCGGCAGCAGGGCGGCATAGGCGTCGTGGCGCGCGCGCGCCAGCGCGCCGTCCTCGTGCGGATCGATCGACATGCCCAGCAGGCGGTACTCGCCGGCGCGCAGCCCGCTCAGCGCCAGCGCCTGCAGCACGCCCTCGAACTCGGTGCCGCACAGGCTGGTGCAGCGCCAGTAGCCCGGCACCAGCACCACCGGCACCTTGCCGAACCAGGCGCGCAGCGGCGCCGCCGCGCCGCGCTGGTCGCGCAGCACGGCGTCCAGCGGCAGGCGCGCGCCGGCCGCGGGCGCGAAGCCGACGTCGGGCGCGGCCGGCAAGGCGAGCGCCTGGGCGCCGGCGTTCGCGGCCGTGCCGGCCAGCAGCAGCGCAAGGAAGATGGTCTTCATCGTCCCGGCTCCCTGCCGGCCTTCTCCGCCTGCAGGCGCATCGCCTCGTCCAGCGGGATGCGCGCGATTCCGGCGCCGCGGTCGCTCCAGCCGTAGCCGGTCAGCAGGCGCTCCTTCTCTGCGAAATAGGCGGCGCGCTCCGGCACCGGCGCCGTCTGCAGGCGCGGCGGCGGCGTGTCGATGCCGTGCGGCGGCGTGTTCGCCGCCGATCCGAGATGGCGCAGCAGCAGCCAGGCGCCGAGCACGGCGCAGGCGATGGCCGCGCCGATCGCCAGCGCGCCCAGGCGCACGGCGCGCACATGGATGCCGGCCGGTTCAGGCATGGCGCGCCTCCTTTCCCGCCTTGGGCGCCAGCGCCAGCCAGGCCAGCAGCCCGAACAGCAGCGCCACCGCCGGCGCCAGCCACAGCGCATCCATCCTCAAGCCCTGCACCGAGGGCAGCACCAGCCACCAGCAATCGAGCAGGTGCGCGCCCAGCAAGCCGCCCGCCAGCAGGCCCAGCATGCGCGGCGCGCGCTTGGCGCGGCGCGCCAGCAGGATGCACAGCGGCGCCACCAGGTGGAAGGCGACCAGG
>DAMAFT010000908.1:0-1778 GCA_031995805.1 Massilia sp. | reverse complement strand
GCCGAACTGGGCCGAGAAATGCTTGAAGTCGTTCTTCACGGCCAGCGTGGCCGAGGTGAAGAAATGCTTGAAGTCGTTCTTCACGGCCAGCGTGGCCGAGGTGAAGATCCAGCTGCGCGGCGTGCCGGCGCGCTGGCCGGCGAAGATCGGCGCCACCGACAGCGGCGTCTTGTGCAGCTGCAGCGCGGAAGCGAAGGCCTCGACCCACAGCACGGCGTCGTCTCCTTCGATCTCCTTGCCCTTCTTGGGCTCGGATTTCCAGGCCTTGTATTGTTCCAGCAGTTCGACGGCCCGCACGCGGCACTGTTCCAGCGTCTCGGCGCGCTCGGCGTTTTCTTCCAGCACGTCGATCAGGCCTTCCAGCTCGTCCTTGAGCTTGTCCAGCGCCGGGAAGAAGCCCGAATCGGGCAGGATCTGCGGCAGCGACAGGCGCATGCTGTCCTGCGGGAAGGTCAGGCGCAGGTCGCGCGCCGCCTTCTCGACCACCGTCACGGCCTTGGCCCAGTCGACGCCGGCGCGCGCGTGCGCCAGGCCCTCGGCCAGCACGTCGCGGCACAGTTCCAGTACCTGCGAGGTGGAAACCGTGGTGCCGAAGAACAGCGTCGCCACTTCGGGCAGCTGGTGCGCCTCGTCGAAGATGATCGTGTTGGCCGACGGCAGCAGCTCGGCCATGCCGCCCTCCTTCAGCGCCACGTCGGCGAAGAACAGGTGGTGGTTGACGACGACCACGTCGGCCTGCTGCGCCTCGCGGCGCGCCTTCATCACGAAGCAGTCCTGGTAGTACTGGCATTCCTGGCCCACGCAATTCTCGCGGGTGGACGTCACCAGGTTCCAGACCGACGCCGTTTCCGGCACCTTGGCCAGTTCGGCCTTGTCGCCGGAATTGCTCATCTTGACGAAGCGCGAGATCTCGCGCAGGTGGCCGACGTCGTCGCGCGAGGTCAGGCGGCCGTTCTGCAGCGTGCGTTCGAGGTGGTAGTGGCAGACGTAGTTCGAGCGGCCCTTGAGCAGCGCCACCGAGACCGGCGCGCGCAGGGCGGCGCGCACGTTCGGGATATCGCGCGAGAACAGCTGGTCCTGCAGGTTCTTGGTGCCGGTGGAGACGATGGTCTTGCCGCCCCACAGCAGCGCCGGCACCAGGTAGGCGAAGGTCTTGCCGGTACCGGTGCCGGCCTCGGCGATCAGGGTGCCCTGCTTGCCGATGGCGTCGGCGATGGCCTTGGCCATCTCGGTCTGCGACTGGCGCGGCCGGAAGCTGCCGACGGCGGGCGCGAGCGGGCCGCCCGCGCCGAAGATGCGGTCGACTTCGTCGTCGTATTTACCGGGAGGCTGCGCCGGCTCGCCGGCGGCGTCGGCTGGGAGGGACGCGCCGTCGGGCGCACCGGGTACGGGAAGGTGATCGGTCAAAATGGACTGCGCAATTCGGTCAGGCCGGAACGTCCGGCACCAGCTGCATTTTCAGCAGCGTGATGTGGTCCTTCAGCTGCAGCTTGCGCTTCTTGAGGCGGCGCAGCTGCAATTGGTCGGTGTGACCGTCGCGGGTCAGCATGTCTATGACAGCGTCGAGGTCGCGATGTTCCACGTCGAGTTCAATAATACGGCGCTGGATCTCCTGGACGTCGATCATGGTTTTTCCGAACAATGGCTAAAGGCTGGGATGGGAAGGATGCGGCCGCGGACGGGGCGGCGCGATTCGTTACGGCTTGCAACACAGGTGCAAGTCGGTGCATAGTTTAATCTACACTGCTCTTGCCGCCAACAAAGATCGGCAACGCGGT
>DAMAFT010000907.1:0-1779 GCA_031995805.1 Massilia sp. | reverse complement strand
AAGACGCCGGACGCCAGCCTGATCGGCCAGGGCCTGGCCTCGACCATCGACCTGCACACGCTGCGCCCGCTGGACTTCGGCAAGCGCGTGCTGGCCGGCAGCGCGCGCAAGGAACGCATCGGCTTCGATTCCGGTGCCGAGATCGGCTCCGGCCACCGCGCCACGCTGACGTACGTCGACCAGTTCTTCGGCCGCACGGTCGGCCTGTCGATCGGCCTGACGCGCCTGAAGGAAGACAATGGCGGCGAGCTGAAATTCGACAGCTGGGGCGCCATGACCGCCGACAAGGTGTACGAAGGGCAGACCGTCAAGGTGCCGGGCGGCTTCCTGGCCGAGACGTCGCGCCGCAAGAACGAGCGCGACGCCGTGTCGCTGGGCCTGCAGTTCAAGCCGAACGCCAGCTTCAAGACGATGGTCGACGTGTTCTACTCGCACGGTTCGGAAGCGACCAAGAAGACCGGGATCGAGGGCGCCGTGGCCGGCAGCACGGGCCCTTACGATCCGGACGGCGTGCTGACCAATGCCACCATCGCGAACGGCATCGCCACCAGCGGCACGCTGTCGGGCTACAAGGCCGACGTGCGCAACCACATGTTCTCGAACAAGGACCGGCTGCTGTCGATCGGCGCCAACGCCGAATGGAAGAGCGGCGACTGGCGCGTGGAAGGCGACCTGTCGCATTCGCGCGGCGTGAAAAACATGAGCAACTACGAGACCACGGCGGGCCAGGCCGGCAACGTGCCGGCTGACCAGGTGGGCAGCGTCTCGTACACGCATTTCGACGGCACCCATTTCGACCAGGTGGTGTACAAGCCGAGCCTGGACTACAGCAACCGCTCGGTGGTGGCGCTGACCGACGTCGCCGGCTGGGGCGGCGGTCCGCTCACGCCGCAGGCAGGCTACGTGTCGCTGCCGACGATCGAGGACCAGGTCGACAGCATCCGCCTGGGCGCACGGCGCGAGATGGCATGGGGGCCGGTGGCCGCGCTGCGCTTCGGCGCCAACTTCACCAAGCGCGACAAGTCGCGCAGCGGCGACGAGGGCCGCCTGTCGGTCCTGGGCGGCGACGGCTACGCCACGGCCGCGGTGCCCGGCACCGGGATCGCGGATGCCGGCGCCAGCGGCATCCCGGTGGTGTCGTTCGATCCGACCGGCACGCTC
Organism: Massilia sp.; assembly: GCA_031995805.1. Classification (GTDB taxonomy): domain Bacteria; phylum Pseudomonadota; class Gammaproteobacteria; order Burkholderiales; family Burkholderiaceae_D; genus Telluria. The sequence goes on along the minus strand of DAMAFT010000907.1, from coordinate 618 downwards.
GGCACCGTGTACGCGCTGAACCGCTGGGTCGACGCGACCGTGCTGTCGCGCGCCTGGTCGGTCGGCGAGCGCGTGACCACGTTGTACGCCATGGCGGACCTGGACGGCAGCGTCGGCAAGCTGCCGTACACCGGCAACGTCGGCGTGCAGGTGATCCGCACGAAGCAGCGCGCCAGCGGCAACCAGGTCGACCTGGCCAACTGCACCGGCATCACGGTCGACACCTGCCCGTATGCCGTGCGTACCGACGGCACCAGCTACACCAACGTGCTGCCCAGCCTGAACCTGGCGTTCGACCTGTCGCGCGACCAGTACCTGCGCGTGGGCGCCGGCAAGCAGATCTCGCGGTCCAACCTGGACAACATGAAGGCCAGCATGGACTTCGGCCTGCAGAGCGCCACCGCCACCGCGCCCGCGCTGACGGGCTACGCCGGCAATCCGCAACTGAAACCCTACGAGGCGACCTCGTTCGACCTGTCCTACGAAAAATACTTCGGCAAGAAGGCCTACATCAGCGCCGCCGCCTTCTTCAAGCGCCTGGACTGCTACGTGATCAATGCGCCGCGCGAATACGACCTCGGCCCCTACACCAGCGCCAACACGCCGCTGCCGCATGCA
>DAMAFT010000906.1:0-1788 GCA_031995805.1 Massilia sp. | reverse complement strand
ATCATCTCCCAGCCATCCGCCGGCGCGCGGTCGGCCGGCAGACAAGCATCAGGTGCACCATGCTGAAAAAAATTTCCTTGAATCAAGCTCGTCAGGGCATGTACGTCCATCAGCTGGAGGGCCCGTGGCTGGACTCTCCTTTCTGGCGCAGCGCGTTCCGGGTCGACAGCGTCGAGGTGCTGTCCCTCATGCGCGCGCATCGTATCGCCGCCATCTGGATCGATACCGGTCGCGGCCTGGACGTGGAAGATCCATTGCCGGCCATGCCGGTCGCGCCGCCTGCCGCGCCGGCGGCGCCGTTCCGCTTCGCTCCCGTCGAACGCGCCGGCACGCGCGACGAAATGGCGCGCGCGGCCAGGATCCTCGCACGCGCGAAGGACGCGGTCGTCACGATGTTCAACGAAACCCGCATGGGTCGGCTGGCCGATCTCGGCGTCGCAACGGCGCTCGTGGACGACGTGGCCGCCTCCGTGATGCGCAACCGGGGCGCAATGATCAACCTGGTGCGCCTGAAGCAGGCGGACGACTATACCTATCTGCATTCGGTCGCCGTGTGCGCGATGATGATCGCCCTGGCCCGGCAACTCGCGCTGCCGGACCACGAGGTCCGCGACTGCGGCATGGCGGGATTGCTCCACGACCTCGGCAAGGTGGCGATTCCGCCCGAGATCCTGAACAAGCCGGGCAAGCTGACCGAGGACGAATACCGCCAGGTCAGGGAGCATCCGGTGGCGGGCTTCGAGGCCCTCGGGAAATGGCCGGACGTGCCCGAATCGGCCCGCGATGTCTGCCTGCACCACCACGAACGCTACGACGGCAACGGCTATCCGCATGGCCTGAAAGGCGACCAGATCGGCAGGCACGCGCGCATGGGCGCCATCTGCGACGTGTACGACGCCATCACATCCAACCGGCCCTACAAGGCGGGCTGGTGTCCGGCGGAATCACTGCGGCGCATGGCCGCATGGACCAAGGAGGGGCACTTCGATCCCGTCATGTTCGCGGCCTTCGTCAAATGCATGGGCATCTATCCTGTCGGCACGCTGCTGCGCCTGAAGTCGAGCCGGCTGGGTGTCGTCGTGGACAACAGCAAGTCCCTGCTCAAGCCGATCGTCAAGGTGTTCTTCTCGGCCAAGTCGATGAGCTACATCCTGCCGGAAGACGTCGACCTTTCCTTGCCCGGCATGAGCGAAGCCATTGCGGCAAAGGAGGAAGCAAGCGCGTGGGGACTCAGCGATATCGATCGCTACTGGTCGGGGGCCTGAGCCGCCCCCGGCGGGCCGGCGCGACCGGATCGCGTCCGGTCACGCCGCGGTCTGCAGCCGCGGCGCGCGCAGCGTGCGCCCACCCCGGTCCGCGTCGCGCCGCGGCTGGTCCGGTGCGGCATGCGGCTCGACCTGGAACACGTCGACCGCCGCGGCCAGTGCGCCGGCCTGCGACTGCAACGCGGTGGCGGCGTCGGCCGCGCTGGTCACGCGTTCGGCGCTGCACCGGCTTGCCTCCTCCATGTCCGCCATTACCCGGGCGACGCCGACGACTTGATCAGACTGTCTGCCGTTCGCGGTACGCATGTCGGCAATGATCCCCGACACCGTCCTGACGCTCGTCACGACCTCCTCCATGGTGGCGCCCGCCTCGCGCGCCAGCGTACTGCCGGTCTCGACCTGCCTGGCGGCGTTGTCGATGAGCGACTTGATGTCCTTGGCTGCACTTGCCGCACGGTGGGCGAGGCTGCGTACCTCGCCGGCCACCACGGCAAAACCACGGCCCTGTTCGCCTGCGCGCGCC
>DAMAFT010000905.1:0-1796 GCA_031995805.1 Massilia sp. | reverse complement strand
CGTCGGTGGCGATGTCGAAGTCCTTGGGCTTCACGCCCAGCAGCAGGTCGCGCACGGCGCCGCCGACGACGAAGGCCTTGAAGCCCGCTTCCTGCAGGGTCTGGGTGACGCGGACGGCGTTCGACGACAGCAGCTTCGGGTCGATGCCGTGCTGGTCCGGTCCGAGGATCACCGGTTCGGTGGGGTCGCGCTCGTCTTTCACGCCAAGGATCTTGCGGATGAATTTTTTAATCATTGAACAGATGCAGTAAGGGCCAGCCGTTGGCGGTTGCGTGTTGGCGGAGCGTGGCGCTCGGGTTGGTCGCCACCGGATGCGAGACGACCGACAGCAGCGGGATATCGTTGTGCGAATCGCTGTAGAAGTAGCTGCGCTCGAAGCTGCCGAACGGCCGGCCCAGGCCGTCCAGCCAGGCGTGCATGTGGGTCACCTTGTTGGGGCCGTGGGACGGCAGGCCGTCCAGCCGCCCGGTGGGGTGGCCGCCGGCGTCCAGTTGCGGGCGCGCGGCGATCAGGTGCTCGACGCCCAGCATGCGGGCGATCGGCGCGGTCAGCCAGGCGTTGGTGGCGGTGATGATCGCGACCAGGTCGCCGGCGTCCTGGTGCTGCTGGAGCAGTGCGCGCGCGGACGGCTTGATGGCCGGTTCGATCACGTCGCGCAGGTACTGGCCGTGCAGGTCGCGCAGGGCGGCCGGCGCGAAGCCGGCCAGCGTGCCGAGCGCGAACTCGAGGTATTCGACCGGGTCGAGCTTGCCGGCGTTGTACTGGGCAAAAAAGGCGTCGTTGCGGCGCTGGTACGCGTCGGCATCCACGACGCCCTGGCGGACCAGGAACTCGCCCCATTCGTGATCGGAGTCGATCGGCAGCAGGGTGTGGTCGAGGTCAAACAGCGCGAGGTTGTTCATTCTTTGGCTTCGTTGTGTGGCGTAGTGCCCTGGTTTTCCTGGAGCAAGAGATCGCGCAGCAACGGTACCGTGACCGGACGCTGGGTCTCGAGCGAATACTGGTCGAGCGCATCCAGCATGGTCGACAGGGAGCGCATGTCGCGCTTGAAATGGGACAGCAGGTAGGGTAACACGCTGGCCGACAGCGTCAAACCGCGCGCTTCCGCGGCCTGGGTGAGGACGTCGATCTTCTGGTCGTCCGACAGGCCGTGCACCTGGTAGACCAGGCCCCAGCCCATGCGCGTGCGCAGGTCCTCGCGCACCGGCAGCACGGCCGGCGGCACGGGCCCCGTGCAGACCATGTAGGCGCCGTGCTCGCGCACCTGGTTGAACAGGGCGAAGGCGTCGATCTGGCGCTGCGGCGAGAGCTGGTCGATGTCGTCGACGAGGTACAGGCTGGCGTCCGGCGCATACGTGAATGCGGCGGCGCCGGCGCCGGGCGCGATGTAGCGCGCGCCGGCCGTCGCGGCCAGGCCCTGCAGCAGGTGCGTCTTGCCGGCGCCGGTTTCTCCCCACAGGTAGCAGAAATGCTCGCGCGAGGCGCGCTGCGCGAACTGGTGCATCAGGTGCGCCATTTCGGCATTCTCGCCTATCTGGAAGGTGTCGAGGCTGTACGCCGGCTCGGCGCCTAAATCGAGCACCAGCTGTTTCATCGCGCGGTTCTCACGTCAAAAAAATCATGGTTTTATTGTTATGGCGGTGAAAACGGCGTCGGAGCGGGCCGTTTTGATAAAATAACGGATTGACCAGTTGGCCGTCGGCGGCAGCGTCGCAAGCGTGTTCAATTGATCAACCGCCTTCTATTTTACCGCCTCCGCTGCCAAATACCATGAGCCAACCATCTAATGTTTCTCT
>DAMAFT010000904.1:0-1796 GCA_031995805.1 Massilia sp. | reverse complement strand
CGTCTGCGCATGACCCCGCACCCGGCCGAATTCGACATGTACTACTCGTCGTAATACCTTGCAAACAGCCGATGCCGGACCGTCAACGGGCCGGCATCGGATGTAGCCGCACGGTAACAGGAACGCGGGGAAAGCCGGCCGGCTGCCCCGCGTTTTTCATTGGATGCGTTATAGTCGGAAAACTCCCAACCGGGCGCCCGACGGGGCGCCGACCGACCTGATGCGAATGACAAGCAGCTCCTTCCCGTGGTCCGCCGGCCTGGCCGCCGTGCTGGCCTCATCGGTCTTTTGCGCCGGCGCGCGCGCCGACGGCCTCGTCTACAAGTGCGTCGACAAGCAGGGCCGCGTGGAATTTACCGACATCAACCGGCCGGGCTGCAAGCCGCTCGACCTGCCGGGCTACATCCCGGCGCCGGTCTCGAGCCCGCGTCCGTCCGCGCCGGCGGCCAGCCGCCCGGAAGGCGCGCCCAGGCCGCCCGCGACTACCGGGCCGGCGAATTTCCCGCGCGTGGACAGCGCCGCCCAGCGCGCCCGCGACGACGACCGCCGCGACATCCTCAACGAGGAATTGCGCGCCGAGGAAAAGAAGCTGGCCGACCTGAAACTGGAATACAAGAACGGCGAACCCGACCGCCTGGGCAACGAACGCAACTACGCCAAGTACCAGGAACGGGTGGCGCGGCTGCGCGACGACATCGGCCGCACCGAGAAGAACATCGAAGCGCTGCGGCGCGAGATCGCCAACATCCGATAAGGACCCATGAACGACAACCCTACCGCCAACGAGCGCTTCGCGGGGCTGGACATGCTGGCGTCCGCCGTGCTGGTGATCGATGCCGGCGGCCTGGTACGCTACGCCAACCCGGCCGCCGAGCACCTGCTCGACATTTCCGTGAAGTCGCTGTCGCGCCAGAAGCTGGTCGGCCTGTTCGTCAACGGCGAGGAACTGGGCGCCCTGTGCGCGCAGGCGCTGGCCCACAAGTACGCCGACCTGCGCCAGGACCTGACGCTGCAGCGCGCCGCGCGCGAGCCGCTGCACGTGCACAGCATCGTCAGCGCGGCCGGCGAGGCCGAGGTCGTGGTCGAGCTGCGCGAGAACGTCCAGCAGCTCAAGCTCGACCGCGAGGAGCGCATCCTCGACCAGAGCCAGGCCAACAAGGAGCTGATCCGCAACCTGGCGCACGAGATCAAGAACCCGCTGGGCGGCATCCGCGGCGCCGCGCAACTGCTGGAACTGGAACTGCCCGACGCGTCGCTGCGCGAATATACCCAGGTGATCATCAAGGAAGCCGACCGCCTGCAGACGCTGGTCGACCGCCTGCTGGCGCCACACCGCCGCCCGCACATCGTCGGCGACGTCAACATCCACGAGGTCTGCGAGCGCGTGCGCAGCCTGGTGCTGGCCGAGTTCCCCTCGGGCCTGGCGATCCGGCGCGACTACGACGCCTCGATCCCCGAGTTCCGCGGCGACAAGGAGCAGCTGATCCAGGCGGTGCTGAACATCGTCCACAACGCCGCCCAGGCGCTGCGCGCGCGCATCGCCGCGGGCGACGCCGAGATCGTGCTGCGCACCCGGGTCGCGCGCCAGATCACGCTGGCCAAGGTCCGTTACGGGCTGGCATTAGACTTGCATATCATCGATAACGGACCGGGCATCGCCCCCGACATCCGCGACCGCATCTTCTATCCGCTCGTCTCCGGGCGCGAAGGCGGCAGCGGCCTCGGGCTGACGCTGGCGCAGACCTTCGTGCAGCAGCACCTGGGGGTGATCGAGTGCGAAAGCCGGCCTGGACTGA
>DAMAFT010000903.1:0-1803 GCA_031995805.1 Massilia sp. | reverse complement strand
TCGACGGCACCGGCACGCCCAGCACCGGCACGACGGTCTTGGCCGCCACCATGCCCGGCAGGTGGGCGGCGCCGCCGGCGCCGGCGACGATCGCGCGCAGGCCGCGCGAACGCGCGCTTTGCGCATACGCGAACATCTCGTCCGGCATGCGGTGCGCGGAAATGACTTGCGCCTCGAACGGCACGCCGAATTCCTTCAGCATGGCGCAGGCGTGCTGCATCACGTCCCAGTCCGAGCTGGAACCCATGATCACGCCGACCAGCGGCTTGTTCTGCTCTGCCATGGCATCAGACTTTCAGTTTTTCGCCGGTCAGGCGTTCGATCGCCTCGAAGTACTTGGCCTGGGTCTTGTCGATCACCTCGGCCGGCAGCGCCGGCGCCGGCGGGGCCTTGTTCCAGTCCTTCAGGGTTTCCAGGTAGTCGCGCACGAACTGCTTGTCGAACGACGGCGGCGACATGTCCGGGGCGTACGAGTCGGCCGGCCAGAAGCGCGAGGAATCGGCGGTCAGGACTTCGTCCATCAGGTGCAGCACGCCGTTCTCGTCCAGGCCGAACTCGAACTTGGTGTCGGCGATGATGATGCCGCGGGTGGCCGCGTAATCCGCCGCGGTCTTGTACAGCTGGATGCTGATGGTGCGGATCTGGTTCGCCAGCTCGGCACCGATGCGCTGTTCCATGTCGGCGAAGCTGATGTTCTCGTCGTGCTCGCCCAGGTCGGCCTTGGCGGCCGGGGTGAACAGCGGCTCCGGCAGCTTGTCGGCCTGGCGCAGGCCGGCGGGCAGTTCGATACCGCAGACGGCGCCGGTGGCCTGGTAATCCTTCCAGCCCGAACCGATGATGTAGCCGCGCACCACCGCCTCGACCAGGATCGGCTTGAGGCGCTTGGCGACGACGGCGCGGCCCTTTACCTGTTCCACTTCCTCCGGCGCGACCACGGATTCCGGCGCCACGCCGGTCAGGTGGTTCGGCACGATGTGGCCGAGCTTCTCGAACCAGAAATCGCTCATCTGGTTGAGCACCATGCCCTTGCCGGGGATCGGTTCGTTCATCACGACGTCGAAGGCCGAGAGGCGGTCGGTGGTGACGATCAGGATCTTGTCGTCGCCGACGGCATAGTTGTCGCGGACCTTGCCGTGGCCCAGCAGCGGCAGGGAGGAAATAGTGGACTGGTAGAGGCTTTTCATAGAGGGGGTGTCTTGATAAAGCGAAACCGGCGGTTTGGCCGCCGGTGAGAGGGGCGGATCGGTAATCGATCCGTGCCAAAGCGATATTTTACGTCATTCTTACCGGGAGGTCGCCATATCTACCGCCGTTCCCGCGAAAGCGGGAACCCATGCCGGATCGCCGGAGTACGTTTCCCGGCAATGGCGCGTCAGCGCCGACATCCGGATTTCCATTGCCCGGCATGGGTCCCCGCCTGCGCGGGGACGACGTGGCGGCATGCTTACTGGACGATCTGCGCCAGCTCGCCCTTCTTGTAGCGCTCGGCCATCTTGTCCAGCGGGATCGGCTTGATCTTGGCGGCCATGCCTTCGCAGCCGAACGCCAGGTAGCGCGCCTTGCAGACCTCGATCGCCGCCTCGCGCGCCGGTTTCAGGAAGTCGCGCGGATCGAACTTGGACGGGTTCTCGAACAGGTACTTGCGCACCGCGGCCGTCATCGCCAGGCGGATGTCGGTGTCGATGTTGATCTTGCGCACGCCATGCTTGATGCCTTCCTGGATTTCCTCGACCGGCACGCCATAGGTTTCCTTCATGTCGCCGCCGAATTCGCGGATGATCGCCAGCAGTTCCTGCGGCACCG
>DAMAFT010000902.1:0-1818 GCA_031995805.1 Massilia sp. | reverse complement strand
CGCGGCCAGCGCCGCGATGAAGGACTGGCCCTGCGCGCCCTGCGCCACGTCGCAGCCGTACAGCAACAGGTCGGCATCGTCCGCCAGCGCGGCGCGGATGGTGCCGAGCGCGTCGCCGTACGCGGCCAGGCTGGCCTGCGTGACGTGGGCGCTGCCCAGGTCGAGCGCGCCGGCGCTGCCGTGGCTCAGGACGTGGATGGCGTCGATGCCGCCACGGCCGGCCAGGGCCTGCGCGATCTGCAGCAGGCCGTCGCCGGACGCGTCGAGCAGCACGACTTCGGTGCCCGGCTTGACGGCGGCCACCAGCTGCTCGACGTTGGGAAGGGAACTGTCGATGAAGACGATCTCGTTGGCGACAGCGCTAGCGAAGGATGCGGCGGAATTGGAAACGGACACGTTGTGGACTCCAAGTGCGATAAATGAAATACAAGGCATCCATATTTATTTTGTTATCACAACGCCTTGCCAGCCAGAAACTTCCAGACTATAAACCCCGGTCTTTTCTTCAGCAACACCAAGAGTTAAAAATCTTCGGAATCTGTCTTTTTTCGGACTTTCCGCTTTGTTCCACTACCCCAAGACGTCGGCGTCGTCGAATACCAATCTGCCGCCTTTCAAGCCACGCCGGCCGCCGCCAGGTGCGCTTCGACGCGGCGTATCCGCTCCGGCTGCTCGCCTGTCAGGAGCACAAAGGGAATGCCGCGTTGCACCAATACTGCCAGCAATTGCTCGTGTACCCGCTGCCGCACCTCCTCCGACTCGCGCATCAAGCCGTCCGGCACCCAGGGCACGTCGGTCCCCGCCACGAAGGTCAGCGCATAGTCGTGCGCCGCCTCCAGCGCCAGCAGGGCCTGCGGCACCCTGCCCCAGTAGATGCGGCTGTACACGGCCGTCATCAGCGGCGTGGTGTCGCAGACCAGCACGCCGCGCGCGCGCGGCAGCAGCAGGTGTTCGCGGTCGCGCTGGGTGCGCGCGATGCCGACCTGGTCGTCCTCGCGCGGCACGCGGCCGTGCACGTCGACGAACTCGCGCAGGTATTCCGGCACCCACACGGTACCCAGGCGCGCAGCCAGCGCCCGCGCCAGCGTCGACTTGCCGGTCGATTCCGCGCCCAGGATGGCGATGCGCGCGGTCGCCGTTTCTGCCGCGGCCATCAGCGCGCTCCCGCGCGCGCCGCCGCGCTCCAGGCGCGCAGGCCGAGCGCGGCCAGTACCACGAACAGCCCGTACAGCACCGCGGTCAGGTACAGCGACTTGTGTACGTACAGGCCGACGTAGACCACGTCGACGAGGAGCCAGACATGCCAGTTCTCGACCTTCTTGCGCGCCGTGAGCAGGGTGCCGAGCAGGCTGCCGGCCGTCAGGAAACCGTCCAGGTGCGGCACGTCGGTGTCGGTGAAGTGTTTCAGGAACAACGACAACAGCAGGAAGCCCAGCAGCCAGCCGGCCAGCGACCACGCCAGCGCGGCGCGGTCCAGGCGCGTGACGACCAGCGGCCCGTCGGCGCCGGCGCGGCGCCACTGGTACCAGCCCCAGCCCGCGGTGGCGATGAACACGCCCTGCAGGCCGGCATCGCCGTACAGGCGGGCTTCGAAGAACACGAAGGCATACGTGGCGGACGAGACGATCGCGAACAGCCAGGCCCAGTGGTTGCGGCGGATGTTCAGCACGACCGTCGCGATCGACAGCACGAAGGACAGCAGTTCCAGCGGGGTCGTGGCGAAGCCGGCGAGGTCGATCGGATCGTTCATGGCAAGCAAGGATGGGGGTCGGCCGGCGATTATCCGAGCAGTACCCGGTTTATGCAAGCCGGCGGCCC
>DAMAFT010000901.1:0-1818 GCA_031995805.1 Massilia sp. | reverse complement strand
AAGGATTACTACGAAGCCGACCTCGACGCCGATTGCAACAAGCCGCAGCGCGAATTCCTGGTGGCCGGCAACCGCCTGCTGGCGCCATTCGCCGGTTCGGCCTTCTACGGCTACGTCCGTAGCGATGGCGGCACGTCGCGCCCCGTCGACCCATCGATTCCGCTGGGCGGCCGCAAGCTGAGCCAGCTGCCGTTCAGCACCGCCAACTTCTCCAACCTGTGCGAAGGCCTGATCCCGCGCGCCAAGGGCGTGCCGCAGGCGACCGACAAGTGCGCGCCCGTGTTCTACCCCTACGTGGCGAACGAGAAGGATGCCGATCCGCTGGCGAAGCTGATCGGCACGCACGACTACAAGAAGGGCGGCGGCAATGATGCGGACGACTACGCGCCGCCGTTCGCCAGCAAGCTGCACCCGACCTTCATGCTGCTGCCGCCGCTGAAGGACGTGCTGGTGGTGCGCGTGGACGATCTGGAGGGCGGCAAGGAGGAACGCGAGGTCATGTCGGGCGTCTACCTCGCCATCCGCAACGGCAAGGTGTCCGACCAGTTGAATGAAGGCTGCACCATCGACGAGGCGTATGCCTGCGTCGACCGCGACGGCAAGAAGCTCTACCAGTTGCAGGACAACGGCAAGTTCAAGAAGCTCTGATCCAGCGCGGGTCGCGGCGCGTCAGGCGCCGTCGCCCGCATTCTTTTCCAGGTGGTCGTAGTCGACGATCAGGTCCCATTCGTCCAGGCTGCGCCCCGCCAGGATTTCCATCGTCTCGCCCTGCTCCGCATATACCTGCGCCGAGCGGCCGTGCTCGTCGAGCGTGCCGCGCAGGACACGCTTGTCGCCCACCTTGGCCGCGTACGACACGGCGCCGAAGTCGTGCTGCACGAACAGGTCGTGCACGTCGACGCGCTGGCTGAAGGCCGCCGGCGGGTTCGATACCGGCAGGTAGGGCATGCGGAAATCCATCCGGTCCGGACCCAGGAAATGCTTGGCGCCGGCGTGGATGGTCAGCTTGCCGGGGCACTGCACGGTGATGTTGCCGCCCTCGATGGTGATGTTGGCGCCGTCCGCCGTCGACAGCGAGATGCGCTGCGCCGCGGCCCAGTCGACCGCGCCGTTGGCGCTGGCGATGGCGAGCGCGTCGCGCGCCTGCACCGACAGCGTGTCCGACTGCGCCTGGATCTCGAGCGCATCGCGGGCGGCGATGGCTTGCAGGCCCAGTGCGTCGGCGCCCGGCCCGACCGCGCCGCCCAGCACGCCGATCGCCTGGCCGGCATGCATGCGCAGCGCGCCGCCGGTCGCGAACTGGGTGTCGGCGCCGCTCATCAGCGCGATCGCCTCGCCGTTCGACAGTTGCACCGCTTCGCCCGCCGCCACGGCAAGGCCGGCGCGCGCGCTGAACGCGACGAGCGGCGCGGCGGCGTGCGGCAGCTTGTTTGCATCCGGTTCCGTATTCCTGGCGCCGGCGTCGCGGCGCGCCTCGTCCACGCCCTGCGCATCGACCATGCCCGATACGGCCTTGAGCATGGCCGCCAGCGGCGCGGCCGCGTCGTCCAGCACGCCGGCACCGGCCTTCCTGGTGCCGGCATGGACGGCCAGGCCGACCGTGCGGTGCGTGGCCGCGGCATCGGAAAAGGTCGCGCCGAGCGTGGCGGCCTGCTTGAGCAGCGCGATGCCGGCCGGATTGTCGCCGGCCGGTTCGCGCGCATCGGCCGCATGCGCGACGGCGTAGCTCGATACCAGCAGCCCGGCGCCGGCGCGCACGGCGCCCCAGGCGTCGGTGCGCAATTCGCCGCCCTGGCCGCGCAGGCTGCCGCGGTAGTT
>DAMAFT010000900.1:0-1821 GCA_031995805.1 Massilia sp. | reverse complement strand
TCTCGACCAGGCCGCCCATCGTCTCGATGCCCAGCGACAGCGGGATCACGTCCAGCAGCAGCCAGTCATCGCCCGGCGCGCGGTTGCCGGCCAGCAGGTTGGCCTGGATCGCGGCGCCCAGCGCCACGACCTTGTCCGGGTCGATGTTGGCGTGCGGGATGGTCTTGAAGAAGTCGCCCACGGCGCGGCGGATGTGCGGCATGCGCGTGGCGCCGCCGACCAGCACCACGCCGTCGACGTCCTCGACCGACACGTCGGCGTCGCGCATCGCCTTGCGCACGGCGTTGATGGTCTTGGCCACCAGCGGCTGGGTGATCTCGACGAAGGTCTCGGCGGTGATCGTCACCTGCACCAGTTCGCCCGACTTCAGGATCGCCTCGACGGTCGTCTCGGCATTCGTCGACAACAGTTCCTTGGCCTGGCGCGCCTTGACCATCAGCGTCGCCGTATCCACTTCCGACAGCGGCGCCAGTTGCGCCTGCTGGGTGATGTGGCAGAACAGGCGCTGGTCGAAGTCGTCGCCGCCCAGGGCCGAGTCGCCGCCGGTCGACAGTACCTCGAACACGCCCTTGGACAGCTTGAGGATCGAGATGTCGAAGGTGCCGCCGCCCAGGTCGTAGACGGCGAACACGCCTTCCTTGCCGTTGTCCAGGCCGTAGGCGATGGCGGCGGCGGTCGGTTCCGACAGCAGGCGCAGCACGTTCAGGCCGGCCAGCTGGGCCGCATCCTTGGTCGCCTGGCGCTGGGCGTCGTCGAAGTAGGCGGGCACGGTGATCACGGCGCCGACCAGCTCGTCGCCCAGCGCATCCTCGGCGCGCTGGCGCAGCGTGGCCAGGATCTGGGCCGACGTCTCGACCGGGCTCTTGACGCCGGCGACGGTGCGCACCTGCACCATGCCGGGGCCGTCGACGAAGTCGTACGGCATGTTCTCGGCATGCGCGATGTCCTTCAGGCCACGGCCCATGAAACGCTTGACGGAGACGATGGTGTTCTTCGGGTCGACGGTGCGCGCCGCCTGGGCCTTGTGGCCGATGTTCACGTTGCCGTCCGCGAAGTAGCGCACGATCGACGGCAGCAGCGCGCGGCCGTCCTCGTCGCTCAGCACTTCGGGGATGCTGTTGCGGACGGTCGCGACGAGCGAATTGGTGGTGCCCAGGTCGATGCCCACGGCCAGGCGGTGCTGGTGGGGGGCCGTCGACATGCCGGGTTCGGAGATCTGCAGTAGTGCCATGGTCGTGTTACCTAATGTTGTTCTTCTTTGCGCCAGCGTCGACGAATTTTCCGGTTCAGCTTTCCAGCGCCTCGAACGCGTAATGCAACTCGTCGCCGAATTTATCGAGGAACATCAGCGCGCGCACGCCCTGCGCGGCCGCCGCGTAGTCGCCGGCGTCGAGCAGCGCGCCCACCTGCGCCAGCCTGCGCTTGCGCTCGCCGCGTACCTGGGCATCGAGTGCGTCCAGCGCGCCGGCATCGCGGGCGGCGCGCGCGTCGGCCAGGGCTTCGCGCAACGCCATCTGCTGCATCAGGAAATCGACCGGCATCGCCGTGTTCGATTCGGTCTGCAGGTCGACGCCGTGCAGTTCGCACAGGTACTGGGCGCGCTTCTGCGGATTGCGCAGGACCTGGTAGGCCTCGTTGGCGCGCGTGGCCCATTGCATGGCGACGCGTTTCTCGGCATCGCCGGCATTCACGAAGCGGTCGGGGTGCACGCGGCCCTGGACGTCGCGGTAGGCGGCATCGAGGGCATCCTGGTCGACGTCGAATCGGAGGGGGAGCTGGAACAGTTCGAAGTGGTTCTGCATCGCTGACGTTGCCGGCTTC
>DAMAFT010000899.1:0-1824 GCA_031995805.1 Massilia sp. | reverse complement strand
CCTCGCCATTTGACCCAACACAAACCGGGGTCAGAGCCGGGCTCTGACCCCGGTTTGTGGAAGGTCAAGACCAGGTGAAATCGGATTTCATTTGGGGGCTTTGGGCGAAATATTCTTTCGCGCTCAATCGGCCGGCAAGACCAGCGCCATCTCCGCCATCGCCCGGAACACCGGCAGGCTGAGCGCGTGCGCGGCCTCGGTCGACGGCAGGCGCGCATGCACGGCAGCGGGGGGCAGGCTGTCGCGCCAGGTCCATCCCAGCACGCGCAGGCCCGAGCGCCATACCGCCGTCTCGAGCTGCGGCTGCAGCGTGCGCAGGTACGCGGACGCGACCGCGTCGGAAGCGCACAGTTCCAGCATCACGCCGTCGGCCAGCGGCTCGGCCTGCACGGTGACGATGCTGCCGTCGGCCAGCACCAGTTCCAGGCGCAGGGCGGTGCGCCGGCGGCGCTGGCGCCCCCCTTTCTGCTGTTCCTGCTCGCCGATCACGCGCAAGTGCTGTTCGCGCGGGCCGCCGGCGTGCACGGTAAAGCGCCAGGCATCGAACGGCGGGCCGTCCAGGCCGGCCTGGCGCAGCAGTTGCGCGTCCTGGCCGGTCTGCAGCAACGCCGTCGGCAACTGGCCCGGGCGCTGCTGGATCTCGCGCGCCACCAGTTGCGAACCGTAGCCGCGTACCATGCCGCGCCAGGCGCCGGCCAGGGCGCCGGCGTCGGGCGCCGGCCAGTGCAGCTGGCGCGCCATCGCCACCTGGTCCGGGCGCATCGCGGCGCCGTCGGGCGCCGCGCCGGGCGGCGGCGCCAGGACGCCACCCGATTGCGCGGACGGCAGCGGGAAGCCGTCGATGTCGGCCTGCAGCAGGGCGGCCGGCACGACGGCTTCGACCGCGCCCACGGGCAGCGCCGGTGCGGCGGTCGGGACGACGGCGGGCATGGTCGACGGCGCGACCGGGGGCGGCAGGGCAGGGAAGGAGAGGCTGGCCATATGCTCGGCAGTGTAATGTAAAAAGGCCAGCTTGCGGCTGGCCTTTCAGGAAGCCCGGGCGTGTCGGCCCGGGTGGGGCTGGCCTGTTACTGCAGCAGCGACATGACCATCGAGGACATGCTGTTGGTCTGCTTCAGCATGGCGGTGCCGGCTTGCATCAGCATCTGGTTCGAGGTCATCGACGCCGATTCGGTCGCGAAGTCGACGTCCATGATGCGGCCGGCGGCCGACTGGGTGTTGCTCGACATGTTCGACAAGTTGTTGTAGACGTGGTCGAGGCGGTTCGACACGGCGCCCAGCTTCGAACGCAGGGTCGAGACGGAGTCGATCGCATCGCTCAGGTTCTTGATCGCGGTGCTCGGGTTGGCCGCGCCGTCGTCGGCAACGGTGCCGTCTTCGTTCTTCTTGTCGGCCAGGTCGTGGCCGTCGGCAGCGGTCACGGTGGCGCCTTCCTCGGTCGAGATGACGCTGTAGAAGCCGCTGGTCTCGCCGCCGGTGGCTGCCTTGATCTTGTCCAGCACGCCGGTGCCGTCTTCGCCGCCGCCCAGTTCCTTGGTGAAATCGGCGGTCATCGTTTCCGAGCTGTCGGCGCCGATCTGGAAGGTCAGGCCCTTGCTCAGCTTGCCGTCGCTCGACAGCAGCTTGGTGCCGCCGAAGCTGGTGTTGCTGAAGATGTTGCTCAGTTCGTCGGTCAGCGAGTTGTACTCTGCCTGCATCGCGGTCTTGTCGTCGTCCGACGAGGCTCCGTCGGCGGCCTGGGTCGCCAGGTCCTTCATGCGGGTCAGGATGTTGTTGACTTCGCTCAGCGCGCCGTCGGCGGTCTGCATCATCGAGATCGAATTC
>DAMAFT010000898.1:0-1824 GCA_031995805.1 Massilia sp. | reverse complement strand
GTACTTACCAACCTTCCGTCGTCCGTCGCAAGCGCACGCACGGCTTCCGCGCACGCATGGCTACCCGTGGCGGCCGCCAAGTCCTGAACGCTCGCCGCGCCAAGGGCCGCAAGCGCCTGGCTGTCTAAGCCGGCAAAGCCGCTTGTCGATCGCGGTCAGCCCATGACTGGCGAAGGTTCGCACGACTTCGCGCGCGTTCGGCGTATCGTAAAAACGGATGAGTTTTCATCCGTTTTTCGTTTGCGCCCCTCGCAAAAAACCGCGCATTTCGTGCTCTACACCCGACCGAATGCCCTGCCTCATGCGCGGCTGGGCGTCGTCGCGGCCAAGCGTTTCGCCCCGCGCGCGGTGACGCGCAACACCATCAAGCGCATTACGCGCGAACTGTTCCGCACGGCGCAACTGCCCGCGCTCGACTGCATCGTGCGCCTGGCGCGTCCGGTCAATACCAAGACCGGTCCGGCGACCAATGCCGCCCTGAAGACGCTGCTGCACGCCGAACTGGCGCGCCTGTTCGCGTCGCAGGCGCCGCGCGCGCGCAAGCCGGTAGCCCCGGCTGCTGCGGTGCCGGCGGTTCCCGCCGTGCCGCCGCCCACCCAGACGCCGCCGGGACAATCATGAACCGGCTGCTCGTCTGGCTGTTGCGCGGTTACCAGTTGATGGTGTCTCCGATGCTCGGACAGAATTGCCGTTTCTATCCGACTTGCTCCAATTACGCGATCGAAGCCGTCAAGGTCCATGGCGCGGCGCGCGGCAGCTGGCTGGCCCTGCGCCGCGTCTGCCGTTGCCACCCGTGGCATCCGGGCGGCGTCGATCCGGTGCCTCGTCCCGGGGAGCAATCCCCACCAACCGCTTGCGGTTGCAAGCATTCCTGAATAAGACCAATGGAAATCAATAAACGTACCATCCTGTGGATCGTGTTCGCCGTCTCGCTGGTCGTCCTGTGGAACGACTGGATGGTGGCCAACGGCAAGCAGTCGATGTTCTCGGCCGCCCCGCCGGCCAAGGTCGCGACCGCCCCGGCGCCGGCCAAGGTGAACGACCTGCCGGCCGCGACGACGCCGTCGACCGTGCCGGGCGCCGCGCCCGCCGCAGGGTCGCCTGCCGCAGGATCGCCTGCCGCAGGATCGCCTGCCGCCCCGGTCCAGACCCAGATCGTCACCGTCACCACCGACGTCTACAAGGTCGACATCGACACCGCCGGCGGCGTCATCCGCCGCCTGGAGCTGCTGCAGTACCGCGACAAGATCGACCCGACCAAGAACCAGGTCCTGTTCCAGAACAATGGCGCGCGCGTCTACCTGGCCCAGACCGGCCTGACGGGCGCCAGCCCGGCCGGCGTCCTGCCGAACCACAACACCCCGTTCACCGTCCGTCCGGGCGCACGCTCGCTGGACAATAACGGCCAGGTGCAGGTGGTGCTGGATGCGGAGCAGGGCGGCGTGCGCCTGACCAAGACCTTCACGTTCAAGCGCGGCGACTACGTGATCGACGTGCGCCACGACGTGACGAACCTGACCCAGGCCCCGGTCTCGCCGTCGCTGTACATGCAGCTGCAGCACGACGGCAGCAAGCCGGAAGGCGACACCTTCTTCAACAGCAGCTACACGGGCCCGACCCTGTGGACCTCGCAGAACCACTACGAGAAGCTGACCTTCGAGAAGATCGCCAAGGGCAGCGCCGAACACGCGACCAAGGCCACCGACGGCTGGATCGCGATCTCGCAGCACTTCTTCGTCTCGGCGTTCATCGCGCCGGAAAAAGTCCAGCGTGACATCTACACGAAGAGCCTGGGCAACAACCTGTTCGCGATCGGCGAGATCA
>DAMAFT010000897.1:0-1824 GCA_031995805.1 Massilia sp. | reverse complement strand
CGAGCGCGAGCAGACGCTGAACCAGCTGCTGGTCGAGATGGACGGCTTCGAGGCCTCCTCGGGCACCATCGTGATCGCCGCGACCAACCGCGCCGACGTGCTGGACAAGGCACTGCTGCGTCCGGGCCGCTTCGACCGCCAGGTGATGGTGGGCCTGCCGGACATCCGCGGCCGCGAACAGATCCTGAACGTGCACATGCGTAAAGTGCCGATCGGCACCGACGTCAAGGCCGACATCCTGGCGCGCGGCACCCCGGGCTTCTCGGGCGCCGACCTGGCCAACCTGGTCAACGAGGCCGCGCTGTTCGCCGCGCGCCGCAGCAAGCGCCTGGTCGAGATGATCGACTTCGAGGATGCCAAGGACAAGATCTACATGGGGCCGGAGCGCAAGTCGATGGTCATGCGCGAGGAAGAGCGCCGCAACACCGCCTACCACGAGTCGGGCCACGCCGTCATCGCCAAGCTGCTGCCGAAGGCCGACCCGGTGCACAAGGTCACGATCATGCCGCGCGGCTATGCCCTGGGCCTGACCTGGCAGCTGCCGGAACACGACAGCCTGTCGGGCTACAAGGACAAGATGCTGGAAGAGATCTCGATCCTGTTCGGCGGCCGCATCGCCGAGGAGATCTTCGTCGGCCAGATGTCGACCGGCGCCTCGAACGACTTCTCGCGCGCCACCAAGCTGGCCCGGTCGATGGTCACCAAGTTCGGCATGTCGGAAAGCATGGGCGTGATGGTCTACGAGGACAGCGAGAACGAAGGCTTCTTCGGCGGCTCGGTCAAGACCATCTCCGAGGCCACCCAGCAGAAGGTCGATGCCGAGATCCGCAGCATCCTCGACACCCAGTACTCGCTGGCGCGCCGCCTGCTGGAAGAAAACCGCGACAAGGTCGAGATGATGACCCGCGCGCTGCTGGAATGGGAAACCATCGACGCCGAGCAGATCAACGACATCATGGCCGGCCGCGAGCCGAAGCCGCCGAAGTCGGTCCAGCTGACCAAGCGCAACCCGCCGAGCGACAACAGCGGCGGCGTCGCCCAGAACGCGACCGCGCCGGCCTGATCGCCGCCTCCGCGGGCCCGCACGGGCTCCCCGAAAGACACCCAGGATTCGCTTCCGGGTGTCTTTTTTCATTTCCCCATCCTTGTATGTTCACCATGCGCCAGTACCTTCAATGCGGCCGCTTCGGCTATGACCTTGCCCGCCGCCCGCTCGTCATGGGCATCCTCAACGTCACCCCGGATTCCTTCTCGGACGGCGGCCGCTACCAGACGCTCGAGTTCGCCGTCGAGCAGGCCGAGCGGATGATCCGCGACGGCGTCGACATCATCGACATCGGCGGCGAATCGACGCGCCCCGGCTCGCCGGCGGTGCCGGTCCACGAGGAGCTGGCGCGCGTGATGCCGGCGATCTACGCGCTGCGCGAACTGGGCGTGCCGCTGTCGATCGACACCTGCAAGCCGGACGTGATGCGCGAAGCCATCATTGCCGGGGCCGACATGATCAACGACATCAACGGTTTCCGCGCGCCCGGCGCGATCGAGGCGGTACGGGACGCCGACTGCGGCCTGTGCGTGATGCACATGCAGGGCACGCCGCAGGACATGCAGGCCGGCCCGCAGTACGGCGACGTGGTGGGCGAGGTGATCGCCTTCCTGCGCGAGCGCGTGGAGGCGCTGGAAGCGGTGGGCATCGCGCGCGAGCGCATCACGGTCGACCCCGGATTTGGATTTGGCAAGACTGTCGAGCATAATGTCGTTTTGTTTCGAAACATGGAGCGCATGCGACACGAACTCGGCCTGCCCGTGCTGGCCGGCGTGTCG
>DAMAFT010000896.1:0-1825 GCA_031995805.1 Massilia sp. | reverse complement strand
GATGGTGGTGCAGGTGGGCTTCGGTTTCCTGAGCCGGGTGGCGCCGTCGCTGAACCTGTTCTCGCTGGGCTTTTCGCTGGTGACGCTGTTCGGCCTGGTGATGCTGGTGCAGGTCGTGCGCTTCATCCCCGAACACTACGTGCAGATGACCAACCAGGTGCTGGAGATGCTCCAGCAGCAGATGCGGATGCGGAGTTGAGGACGAACCATGGCTGACAACCAGACCGGCGGCGACAAGACAGAAAAGGCCTCGGCCCAGAAGCTGCGCAAGGCGCGCGAGCAGGGCCAGGTGGTGCGCTCGAAGGACCTGGCCACGGCGGTCGGGATCCTGGCGAGCCTGAAGCTGTTCGTGTTCCTGCTGCCCGCGCACCTGGAATCGTTCCGCGCGCTGTTCCGGCTGGTGTACGCGCCGCTGGGCGCCGCCGGCTCGATGGAGAACGCCTTGTCCGTGGTGTTCGGCGCCAGCGCGCTGCTGCTGGTGAAGATGATCCTGCCGCTGCTGGGCGTGCCGCTGGCGATCCTGGCGGCCAGCCTGGTGCCGGGCGGCTGGGTGGTATCCGGCAACAACCTGGTGCCCAAGTTCGAGCGCTTCAGTCCCATGCGCAACCTGGGCCAGCTGGCGTCCGGCAAGCACTGGAGCACCTTCGGCACCTCGGTGGCCAAGGCGGCGCTGCTGGGCGTGGTGCTGGTGCACGTGACCCGCTCGGGCGTGGGCGCCTGGGTCGACCTGCAGCGCATGCCGCTGAACGACGCCATCCTGCACGGCGCCTCGATGCTGTTCGACGGCCTGATGGCGCTGGTGGCCGTGTTCGTGATCTTCGCGCTGGTCGACGTGCCGCTGCAATCCTTCCTGTTCGCGCGCAGCCAGCGCATGAGCAAGCAGGAAGTCAAGGAAGAGTACAAGAGCACCGAGGGCAAGCCCGAGGTGAAGGGGCGCATCCGCCAGCTGCAGCACCAGATGGCGCGGCGCAGCGTGAACAAGACCGTGCCGACGGCCGACGTGGTGATCGTCAATCCCGAACACTACGCGGTCGCGCTGAAGTACGATACCGACCGCGCCGAGGCCCCGTTCGTGGTGGCCAAGGGCGTCGACGAGATGGCGCTGTACATCCGCGCCGTCGCCGCGCAGCACAAGATCGAGACGGTGTCGCTGCCGCCGCTGGCGCGCGCCATCTACAACACCAGCCAGGTCCAGCAGCAGATCCCGGCGGCCCTGTACCAGGCCGTGTCGCAGGTGCTGAACTACGTGCTGCAACTGAATGCATTCCGCGCAGGCCGGCGCCAGGCGCCCCCGCGGTTCCCGAATGAAGTGGCCGTGCCGGCCCATTTGAGCGAGGTAATCCCGACATGAACCAGATCCAGAACCTGATGGCCGAGCTGCGCCGCCACAAGTTCGCCACGCCGGCCTTCCTGGTGGCCATCCTGGCCATGATCATGCTGCCGCTGCCCCCGGTGCTGCTGGACGTGCTGTTCACGTTCAACATCGTGCTGGCGCTGATCGTGATCCTGGTCTCGGTGTCGGCCAAGCGGCCGCTCGACTTCTCGGTGTTCCCGACCGTGATCCTGGGCACCACCCTGATGCGCCTGGCGCTGAACGTGGCGTCCACGCGCGTCGTGCTGCTGCACGGCCACGAGGGCACGCACGCGGCCGGCCAGGTGATCGAGGCGTTCGGCAACGTCGTCATCGGCGGCAACTTCGTCGTCGGCCTGGTGGTGTTCGTGATCCTCATGATCATCAACTTCGTCGTCGTGACCAAGGGCGCCGAGCGCATCTCGGAAGTGTCGGCGCGCTTCACCCTCGATGCGCTGCCCGGCAAGCAGATGG
>DAMAFT010000895.1:0-1849 GCA_031995805.1 Massilia sp. | reverse complement strand
GGGCGCGCTGCACGGCCTGATGCGCGTGCGCGGCTTCACCCAGGACGACGGCCACGTGTTCTGCACCGAAGAGCAGATCGCGCCGGAAGTCGTCGCCTTCCACGCCCAGGCGATGAAGGTGTACGAGGACTTTGGCTTCGCGAACATCGACGTCAAGATCGCGCTGCGTCCGGAAAACCGCATCGGCTCGGACGAGGTCTGGGACCAGGCCGAGGACGCGTTGCGCTCGGCGCTGCGCGGCTGCGGCGTGGAATGGACCGAACTGCCGGGCGAGGGCGCCTTCTACGGCCCGAAGATCGAGTACCACCTGAAGGATAGCCTGGGCCGTCCGTGGCAGGTCGGCACGATGCAGGTCGACTTCTCGATGCCGGGCCGCCTGGGCGCCGAGTATGTTGCGGAAGACAATACCCGCAAGGTGCCGGTGATGCTGCACCGGGCGATCGTCGGTTCGATGGAGCGCTTCATCGGCATCCTGATCGAGAACTATGCGGGCGCGTTGCCGCTGTGGCTGGCGCCGGTGCAGGTGGCCCTCTTGAATATCTCGGATGCGCAAGCATCTTATGTCAAGGAAGTCGAGGCCAAGCTGAAAGCCGCCGGCCTGCGCGTTCACGCTGATTTGCGGAACGAGAAGATTACCTATAAAATTCGTGAACATTCCGTCCAAAAGTTGCCGTATATCTTAGTTGTCGGCGACAAGGAGCGGGACTCGAATACCGTGGCCGTTCGCGCCCGCGGCAATGTCGACCTTGGCGTCATGCCAGTCGATGCGCTGCTGGACCGCCTCCTGAGCGAGGTAGCATCCAAGGCAAAATAAGCATGGCCTGCCTTGAGACGGCCCGATTACTCATACTTTCAAAGGAAACAACATAGCTACTGACAAGTCGCAGAATCGCATCAATGGCGAAATCACCCATCCGGAAATGCGCCTGAATGGTGTGGATAACGAGCCGCTGGGCATCGTGAGTCTGGCCGAAGCATTTCGTCTGGCCGAAGAGAAAAACGTGGACCTGGTCGAGATCGCGCCGAACGCGGTCCCGCCGGTCTGCCGCCTGATGGATTACGGCAAGTTCAAGTATTCGGAACAGAAGAAGGCGCACGAGGCGAAGCTGAAGCAGAAGATCATCCAGGTCAAGGAGGTCAAGTTCCGCCCTGGTACCGACGAGGGCGACTACAGCATCAAGCTGCGCAACCTGATCAAGTTCCTGGAAGAGGGTGACAAGACCAAGATCACCCTGCGCTTCCGCGGCCGCGAGATGGCCCACCAGGATATCGGTGCGCGCATGCTGGAACGCCTGCGCGGCGACCTCGAGCCGTATGGCCAGGTCGAGCAGTTCCCGAAGATGGAAGGCCGCCAGATGATCATGATCGTCGCGCCGAAGAAGAAGAAATAACGCTTCGCGCGGCTGCGCGCCCGTCACGATGTCGAGCGGGCCAGGTCCCGCCCCGGTGCGAACCGGGGTGGGACCTGGCCATTCTCGTGTGGGCGCCGGCGTGGCGGGCATGCCGTACGCGCCACGATGTCGCCGGCCGGCCAACATTTGCGCGCAAGCTGTGCTAGAATCTGCGGTTCCCGTATCTCTTGATGCGGAAAAGCAATACTGTAGTGGACCCGCTTCCGCTGCAGAGACAAGTGAAAGCAGGCATCCAAGAGCGGCGTTGCCGCCACCTGCAATCCTGTCACATATGAGGCTGCCCCTGAAAAGGCAGAAGACTATGCCGAAAATGAAGACCAAAAGCTCCGCGAAGAAGCGTTTTCGCGTGCGCCCGGGTGGTACCGTCAAATCGGGTATGGCGTTCAAGCGTCACATCCTGACCAAGAAGACCACCAAGAACAAGCGCCAGCTGCGCG
>DAMAFT010000894.1:0-1851 GCA_031995805.1 Massilia sp. | reverse complement strand
GCCCGTTACGCCGAGGAAGGCGACGACGTCGAGGCCTTGCTCGACTTCCTCGAGCGCAACAACTGGCTGTCCCAGGAACGCTTTGCCGAAGCGCTCGTGCATCGCCGTGCCGGCCGCTACGGCAACAGCCGCGTGCTGGCCGAGTTGCAGCAGCATGGCGTGCAGGGCGAGGAACTGGCCGAACTGAAGTCCACGCTGGCCGATACCGAGGTCGCCCGTGCGAAGGAAGTCTGGCGCCGCAAGTTCGACAGCGTGCCGCAGGATGCGGCCGAGCGCGGCAAGCAGATGCGCTTCCTGATGCAGCGCGGGTTTTCCCAGGGAGCGGTGCGTGCCGCGCTCAAGGGCCACGCCGACGACGACGAGTGGTAGGCGCCGGACCTGATTTACGTTTCATGAATGACCGACTGCCGTCCTGTGTATGACAGCGGCATGACGAACGCCGAGGCGCAAGCGCCCAGCGCCATCCGCCGGTATGCCGCCTTGCCGGGGCGTACTCCTCAAGCGGGGGATGACGCTGCACGCTTGCGCTTCACCGCGGCGTTTTCGCCGTTTGCCGATTGCGCCATCCTGTCGATACCTCTTGTACAAGCTTGCGCTTCAGGCAGTACAAGTTCGCAACATCTTCCTGCATCTTCCCCGCAAAAACCCTCTCTTGGCCGAGGGGACGGTGCATCCGTCAACGTGCTGTGCTAAACTTTCATGGTTTAAGCAGCGCCGCAAGAGCGGTTGTTGCCGTAGAAGCTGCGGCAACGTGCATCAGGCACAACGGCTGCATTTATTTTCGCCGCATTCCGGCATTGGTGTTTATGCCCCTGTCTCCACCCGCTCCGCGTCAGCTCCGGCACACGCGCGCCATTACCATCGAAGCGTTCGCGCGCGACGATGGATTGTGGGACCTCGACGCGTGCATCCGCGACGTCAAGACGCATGACATCGTGCTGCCCACCGGGACCCGTCCCGGCGGTTTGCCGGTGCACGATCTCAAGCTGCGCGTCACCATCGATCGCGACATGGTCATCGTCGACGCCGAAGCCGCGTCCGATGCCGTTCCCTATCCCGGTTTCTGCGACACGATCAATCCCGCCTATAAACAGCTGATCGGTCTGTCGCTGCTAAAACACTTCCGTTTGCACCTGAAGGACCGCCTGTCCGGCGTCCTCGGTTGCACGCACCTGACCGAACTCGCGCAAATCCTGCCCACCGCGGCAATCCAGGCCTTTGCCGACGACGAGATGGCCAACCGTTCGGGCGAGGCTTCGTCCGAACGGCCGTATGAACTGGATCGCTGCCATGCCCTGCGCCTCGACGGCCCCGTCGTCGAACAGTACTATCCGCGCTGGGCGTTGAAGGCGGTGCCGGGTTAGTATCGCGAACGTTGTTTTATTTAATCAACCGTATTCTTAATCAGTAACAGAAGAAGGGAAGCCAGCATGAAAATCCATGAGTATCAGGGCAAAGAAATCCTCCGGAAATTCGGAGTGACCGTTCCGCGCGGCATTCCGTGCATGTCGGTGGACGAGGCCGTCAAGGCAGCCGAAGAACTCGGCGGCCCGGTCTGGGTTGTCAAGGCACAGATCCATGCTGGCGGCCGCGGTAAGGGCGGCGGCGTCAAGGTTGCCAAGTCGATCGAGCAAGTGCGCGAATACGCGAACCAGATCATGGGCATGCAGCTGGTGACCCACCAGACCGGTCCGGAAGGCCAGAAGGTCAACCGCTTGCTGATCGAAGAAGGCGCCGACATCAAGAAGGAACTGTACGTGTCGATGGTCACCGACCGCGTCACCCAGAAGGTCGTCCTGATGGCCTCGTCGGAAGGCGGCATGGACATCGAAGAAGTCGCGCACAGCAACC
>DAMAFT010000893.1:0-1865 GCA_031995805.1 Massilia sp. | reverse complement strand
AGGCGAATGTTTTCGGTCGCAATACCGCGTGTCTGGCAGTAGAGCTTAACGAAGTAAGCCGCGCACAGCGCCGAAGACGCCAGGAAATAGTCGAACGGCCCAGGGGCCGAACCATCGCCCTTGTAGCGGATCGGTTGATCGGCGATCACCGTGAAGTCGTCGAACTTGGCTTCGAGACGGAGATTGTCGAGAAAATTGACCTTGATTTCCATGGAATGCGTCCTGAATCGGTTTCGGCGGCCGCGCATGGGCGACGACGATGGATGTGCAAAAGAGGAGGATTTTACTGCATCGGCGGCCTTTTCCGGGCGCCTGCCAGCATCGCGCCGCGCTGTCCAGCCGTGCCCGGGGACATTCTGTTATTTCACTTAGGCAATATTATTTGGTTAAATATATCCTTGCGGATACAGTAGCATCACCGAGCCGATGTCCGGCTGACAACCGCTACCCCGATCACGACATGACTTCACTGGCTACCGACAAGACCGACCACGATGCGCTCGTCCGCGCCGTCGAACTGATGAACGCCCCTTCCCTGACCGCCAAGCTGGCCGACCTGGCCGGCGCGCCGCTGGAAGCGATGCTGCGCAAGCTCTCGCCCGACATGCGCCAGCGGGTCAACCGCGCGGTCGCGGATGCCCTCGGCAAGGCCGCCGACGCCGCGCTGTGGACGATGGACGACAAGCCCGGCAACGGCGCCTCGACCGTACTGCACAAGCTCGGCGCGGCCGCCAGCGGCGCCATCGGCGGCTTCTTCGGCTTCGCCGCGCTGCTGGTCGAGATCCCGGTCTCGATCACCATCATGATGCGCGCCGTCGCCGACGTCGCGCGCGCCGAGGGCTTCAGCCTGACCGACGTCGAGACGCGCGCCATCTGCGTGCAGATCTTCGGCATGGAGTCGGGCATGGAGCCCGGCAAGACGCACGTGCCTGGCCACCAGTACTTCGCCGCCAAGGAAGCGCTGCGCCAGGTGATGGGCCTGACGGCGGCGGAACTGTCGGCCGGCGCCGTCAAGGGCCTCACGACGCAGGAAGCCGCAAGCTGGCTGGTCAGGCTGGTCGAGGCGGTGGCGGCGCGCCTGGGCATCGCGATCACCGAGAAAGTGGCGGCGCAGATGATCCCGGTGCTCGGCGCGATCACCGGCGCGGCCATCAATGCGCTGTTCACCGACCACTACCAGGACATGGCGAAGGCCCGCTTCACCCTCGAGCGCCTCGAGCGCAAGTACGGCGAGGGCGAACTCAAGGCGGCGCTGGCGGCACTCGCCACGACGCCGGCGTGACGGGCGGCGGCCGGCATGCCACAGCCGGCCGTCCCTGGCGCACCAAGCCGGGCTGGTACGCGGTGCCCACCAGGGACCGGACCAGCGCCCCGGGGCTGGAGCGCTTCATGGCGCGGCGCACGGGCGCGCAGACGATCGAACTGGCGGCCAGCCATGTGTCGCTGCTGTCGCATCCGCGCGAGGTCGCGGACCTGATCCCCGAGGCCGCCGGCGCAGTGCAGGACGCGGAGCCGGGCGCCACGCGCCGAGGGCTCAGCCCGCGGCCATGCGCAGGCGGAAGAAGGCGTTGACGGTCAAGCGCCCGGCGCGCGGATCGTCGACCATCAGCGCGGGCGCGTGCAGGTCGCCGGAATGGTACAGCGAACCGTCGTAGAAGATCGCCCGGTTGTAGCGCGGCGGGATCGTCAGCACCTTCTCGAACCAGCGGCTGGAAGCGAGCGCGAATGTCGGTGCTCCCTCCGCGGCCGGGATCTCGCCGGCCAGTTCCTGGCGCTTGAGTTCGCGCATCATGGCCATGAGTTCGCCCATCGGCACGCGCGGCCGGAAGAAGCTGGTGCCGCCGAAGCGCTCGTCGTGGAACAGG
>DAMAFT010000892.1:0-1870 GCA_031995805.1 Massilia sp. | reverse complement strand
CCCGCGCACCTGATCGACTGGCAGGGCAAGGACTGGACGCCGGCCTCGGGCACCAAGGCCGCGCACCCGAACGCGCGCTTCACCGTCGCCGCCACCCAGAACCCGGTGATCGACCCGGCCTGGGACGATCCGGCCGGCGTGCCGATCTCGGCCTTCATCTTCGGCGGCCGCCGCTCCACTACCATCCCGCTCGTCACCGAGGCGCGCGACTGGACCGAGGGCGTCTACATGGCCGCCACGATGGGTTCGGAAACGACGGCCGCCGCCGCCGGCCAGATGGGCGTCGTGCGGCGCGACCCGTACGCGATGCTGCCGTTCATCGGCTACAACATGAGCGACTACTTCCAGCACTGGCTGGACCTGGGCCGCAAGGTGGCCGCGCAGAACCCGGCCGCGCTGCCGAAGATCTTCTGCGTCAACTGGTTCCGTACCGATGCCGACGGCAATTTCGTGTGGCCGGGCTACGGCGACAATATGCGCGTGCTGAAGTGGATCCTCGACCGGACCCGCGGCCAGGCCGGCGGCGTCGAGCACATGTTCGGCACCACGCCGTCGTACGGCGACCTGAACTGGACCGGCGTCGCATTCAGCACCGAGCAGTTCACGACCATCACTTCCATCGACAAGGAGGCCTGGCGCGAGGAGCTCAAGCTGCACGCCGAGCTGTTCGACAAGCTGGCCTACCGCCTGCCGCAGGAACTGGTGGCCACCAAGCAGCGCCTGGAACAGCGCCTGGGCGAGTAAGCGGCGCGGGCCGGACCGGTCCGGGGAAGACCAGCGGGGAGACGACGGCCGCGGCACCGACCAGCGGCCGCAAATGGAAGGAGGGACAGGCTTTGGCCTGTCCCTTTTTTCTTGTCGATCCCATCCGTCCGCTTTTTGGTTTTACTAAATATTGTTTATGGCTTATCCTTTTAACAGGATGAATGTTAGCGCAAACATTTTTGTCATCCTCACACAAAGGACAATAACCATGAGACACCGCCGCACCGTGCTGGGCAGCGCCCTGGCGCTGGTTTTCGCCGCTTCCTTGCCCGTCCCGGGCACCGCCTTCGCCGCCGACGCCGCCCGCCGCATCGCCATCGACCTGGACGCGCCGACCACGGCGCGCGACCGCTTCGCCGACCTGTCGGTCGGCTCCGACTACCCCGGCACGCTGATCCGCGACGACAGCCTGGCGCAGCTGAAGATCGCCAGGGACGAGCTGGGCTTCCGCTACATCCGTTTCCACGCGATCTTCCACGACGTGCTCGGTACCTACAAGGTAGTGGACGGCAAGCCCGTCTACGACTGGACCAAGATCGACTACCTGTACGACAAGCTGCTGGGCATGGGCGTGAAACCCTTCGTCGAGCTGGGCTTCACGCCGGATGCCATGAAGACCTCGGACCAGACGCTGTTCTACTGGAAGGGCAATACCTCGCATCCGCAGCATGCGCAATGGGGGCCGCTGGTCGACGCCTTCGTCCGTCACCTGCAGCAGCGCTACGGCAAGGAAGAGGTGCGCACCTGGTTCTTCGAGGTGTGGAACGAGCCGAACCTGGACGGCTTCTGGGAAAAGGCCGACCAGCCCGCGTACTTCGCGCTGTACGACCTGACCGCGCGCACCATCAAGGCGATCGACCCGGCGCTGCGCGTGGGCGGCCCGTCGACGGCCGGCGCGGCCTGGGTGCCGGAATTCCTGGCGTATACGCAGAAGAGCGGGGCGGCGGTCGACTTCGTGACCACCCACACCTACGGCGTGGACGGCGGCTTCCTGGACGAGAGCGGCAAGGAAGACACCAAGCTGTCGCCGAACCCCGACGCCATCGGGGCTGACGTGCGCAAGGTGAGGAAGGAAATCGAGGCGTCCTACCTGCCCACGCTGCCG
>DAMAFT010000891.1:0-1872 GCA_031995805.1 Massilia sp. | reverse complement strand
CTTCGTCGAAGTTGTGGCCGGTGTCGATGTGCACCAGCGGGAAGGGGAATTTGCCGGGACGGAAAGCTTTTTCCGCCAGGCGCAGCAGCACCACGGAATCCTTGCCGCCCGAGAACAGCAGGGCGGGATTGGCGCATTCGGCCGCGACCTCGCGCAGGATGTGGATCGATTCCGATTCGAGCGCGTCGAGGTGGCGCGCGTTCACGTCGCCCAGCGCCTGCGGATTGTCAAAGAGAGTCGTCATGATGGCGGTGCCTGTCGATGTCGTTGTAGGGCCGTCGCGTCAGGCGGCCACGGATTTGATGCGGATGAGTTTGCCGTCCACGAGGTGCAGGCCGCATTCCTTCGATTCCGGGTTTTCCCACCACCAGCGGCCGGCGCGCACGTCCTCGCCCGGCTGGATGGCGCGGGTGCAGGGCTCGCAGCCGATCGACGGGTAGCCGCGGTCGTGCAGGGCGTTGTATGGCACGCCCTCGGCGCGCAGGTAGTCCCACACGTCCTGCTCGGACCAGTCGGCCAGCGGATTGAATTTCTCCATGCCGTGGGCGGCGTCGTGCTCCTGCACCGCCAGTGCGGCGCGGGTGCTGGACTGGGCGCGGCGCTGGCCCGTGATCCAGGCGCGCTTGCCCGCCAGCGCGCGGCCCAGCGGCTCGACCTTGCGCACGAAGCAGCAGCCCTTGCGCAGCTCGACGCTGTCGTAGAAGGCGTTCAGGCCGTGCTGCGCGACGTAGTCGTCGACCAGTTGCGGCTGCGGCCGGACCAGTTCGATGTCGTGGCCGTAACGGGCCTTGACCTTGCCGATCACGTCCAGGGTTTCCCGGTGCAGGCGCCCGGTTTCCAGCGAAAAGATGGAGATCGGCAGGCCGGCCTTCAGGATCAGGTCGGTCAACACCATGTCCTCGGCCGCCAGGCTGGACGCGAAGGTGGCCGGCGAAAATTCGCCGGCGATGCGTTCCAGGATGGCGCGGGTGGCCGCCACGCGCGCGTTCAGCTCGCTCATGGGGACTCCTCAGATGCCGGCGCCGGCGTCGACGTGCTCGGGCGCCAGCCCGCGCTCGGCGCGGCGGAACAGCGGCAGCGGCGTGTCGACGGACGCCTGGTACGTTTGCGAGAACACGGTCAGGCCCTTGAGCGCATCGTGGATGCTGCGGTCGGGGCGCGTCGCGTAGGCGTCGAAGCCGCAGCGCTGCATCTGGAACAGCTGGTCGCGCAGCACGTCGCCGATCGCGCGCAGCTCGCCCCGGTAGCCCAGGCGCCGGCGCAGGTTGTAGGCGATCGAATAGCCGCGGCCGTCGGTGAACTTGGGGAAGCTGACGGCGACGACCTTGAACTTGCCGAGATCGTCCTTGACGGTCTGGGCCAGCTCGTCCGGCGCGAACCAGACGCCGACATCGGCGCGCTGCAGCAATTGCTCGCGCTGCGCCTGCCAGACGGCCAGCGGGACGATGATCTTGCCGGCCGGGACGTCCACCGTGTCGGCGGCCTGGCCGTCGTCGAGCGACAGCACGCTCCAGTCGTCGTCGACCACCTCGCGGCCCTTGATGATCTGTTTGTGGGCATTAAGCATAGTGGTCTTCTCCGACGAGTTCGCCGGCCGGGATCGGCGTGGCATACACATATTCCTTGAACGGCGCGACGCCGAGGCGCTGCGCCACGTCGACGAAGCGCTCGCCCTCGACGCGTTCGCGCACGTAGACGTCGAGCAGGCGCTGGACGACTTCCGGCATCTGCGGCGCCGAGAACGACGGGCCGATGATCTTGCCGATCGCCGACTGGTTGCCCTGGGCGCCGCCGATCGACACCTGGTACCACTCGGCGCCGTCCTTGTCGACGCCCAGCACGCCGATATTGCCGACGTGGTGGTGGCCGCAG
>DAMAFT010000890.1:0-1873 GCA_031995805.1 Massilia sp. | reverse complement strand
CGCCTGTACTCGGCCTCCTACCGCCTCGGCGTCGAGCTGCGCACGGCGCTGTACGGGCGCCTGGCGGCGCAGGGGCCGGCCTTCTACCAGCGCCAGCGCACCGGCGACCTGATGGCGCTCGGCACCAATGACATCGACGCCATCGAACAGGCCGCGGGAGAAGCGCTGCTGGCCGGTTTCGACGGCACGCTGACGCTGGTCATGGTGCTGGGTATCATGTTCCTCGGCGTCGACTGGCGCCTGACCACCATCGCCCTGCTGCCCTTCCCGCTGATGGCGCTGGCGTTCTGGCGCATCTCCAGCCACGTGCACGAAGCCTCCAGCGATTCCCTCAAGCGCTTCTCGGCGCTCAACGACCATGTGCAGGAAACCCTGAGCGGCGTGCGCACGCTGCGCGCGCTCGGCCTGGAAGACCGCAGCGCCGGCCAGTTCTCGACGCTGACCGCGGCCGCCGCCGACGCCAGCCTGCGCGCGCAGAAATGGGAAGCCGCCTACGAGCCGGCCGTCGGCCTGACCCTCACCGCCGCCACCGGCCTGACGCTGGGCCTGGGCGGCTGGCTGGTCTGGCAGGGCCAGCTCACGATCGGCGCGCTGACCAGCTTCACCATGTACCTGGGCCAGCTGATCTGGCCGATGTTCGCGGCCGGCTGGGTGCTGTCGCTGATCGAGCGCGGACGCGCCGCGCTGGCGCGCCTGCAGCCCTTGCTGGAAGCGCCGCTCAGCGTGGACGACCACGGCACGCGCGACCGGCTGGCGCCCGGCGCGCTGGTGTTCGAGCACGTCGGCTTCGCCTACGCCGCCCACGACGATGGCCAGGAGCGGCGCCAGCACGTGCGCCGGGCGCTGGACGACGTCTCGCTGCGCCTGGAGCCGGGCCAGACCCTGGGCCTGGTCGGCGCCACCGGCGCCGGCAAGTCGACGCTGCTGCGGGTGCTGCTGCGCCAGGCCACGCCGCAGGCCGGCCGCGTGACGTGGGGCGGCCACGCGCTGGACGAGTACACGCTTGCCACGCTGCGCGCCGGCATCAGCTGGGTGCCGCAGGAATCCTTCCTGTTCTCGGCCTCGATCGCCGAGAACATCGCGCTGGCGCGCCCTGGCGCCGCGCGTGCCGAGATCGAACAAGCCGCGCGCATGGCGGCGATCCACGACGACATCCTGCGCTTCCCGCAGGGCTACGACACGCCGGTCGGCGAAAAGGGCATCACCCTGTCCGGCGGCCAGCGCCAGCGCGTGGCGATCGCGCGCTCGCTGCTGGCCGACAGCCCGCTGCTGCTGCTCGACGACGCGCTGTCGGCCGTCGACACCGGCACCGAGACGCGCATCCTCGAACACCTGGACGAACTGCGCCGCACCCGCCCCGGCCTGTCCGCCATCATCGCCAGCCACCGCCTGTCGGCCGTGGTCGGGGCCGACCTGATCGTGGTGCTGCGCGACGGCCGCATCGTGGAGCGCGGCACGCACGAACAACTGCTCGCGCTGGACGGCTGGTATGCCTCCCAGTGGCGCTACCAACAACTGGAGGCCAGCCTCGATGCCGTCTGATCGCAACGTCATATCCAGCGTCAGCGGCGCCCAGGCCAGGCAGGCCACCGGCCTGCTGCGCCGCGCCGCCCATCCGGACCGCGGCCACCTGGGCTGGGCCACCGGCTGGCTGGTGCTGGCCGCCGCCCTCGAGGTGCTCGGCCCCCTGCTCGGCAAGAAGCTGATCGACGAGCACCTGCTGCCGCACCACCTCGACTGGACCCGCATGGCGCTGCTGCTGGGCGCCGTGCTGCTGACCGGCTGGGCCGCGTCCTGGCTGCGCTTCCTGCAGCTGGTGCGCCTGTCGGGCCTGGCGATGCGCTCGGTGCAGCGCCTGCGCGAATGGGTCTAT
>DAMAFT010000889.1:0-1882 GCA_031995805.1 Massilia sp. | reverse complement strand
CGGCGTCGGCATGCAGGGCGTCGGCCTGGCCGAGCACGCCTACCAGCAGGCCGTGGCGTTCGCCAAGGAGCGCGTGCAGTCGCGCGCCGTCGAGGGTTCCAGCGGCCCGGTCGCCATCATCCACCACCCCGACGTGCGCC
Organism: Massilia sp.; assembly: GCA_031995805.1. Taxonomy (GTDB): domain Bacteria; phylum Pseudomonadota; class Gammaproteobacteria; order Burkholderiales; family Burkholderiaceae_D; genus Telluria. The sequence goes on along the minus strand of DAMAFT010000889.1, from coordinate 1,742 downwards.
GCATGCTGATGTCGATGCGGTCGCAGACCGAAGCCGCGCGCGCGCTGGCCTACGTCGGCGCGGCGCTGTCCGACCTGGCGCACCACCATCCGGACGAGGCCGAGCGCAAGCGCAACCTGGCCGTCTACGAGTACCTGGTTCCGGTCATCAAGGGCTGGTCGACGGAAATGTCCGAGAACGTCGCCCGCGACGGCGTGCAGGTGCACGGCGGCATGGGCTTCATCGAGGAAACCGGCGCGGCCCAGCACTACCGCGACGCCAAGATCCTGACGATCTACGAAGGCACGACGGCGATCCAGGCCAACGACCTGGTCGGCCGCAAGACCGTGCGCGACGGCGGCGCCGTGGCGAAATCCATCCTCGCGCAGGTGCGCGCGACGGTGGCCGAACTGGGCGACGTCCAGGGGCTGGATGCCGCGGCGATCCGCACGCAGCTGGCGGCCGGCGCCGATGCGCTGGAAGCGGTGGTCGACTTCGTCGTCGCCAACGCCAAGTCCGACGTGCGCGCCGTGTTCGCCGGCAGCGTGACCTACCTGAAGCTGGCCGGCATCGTGCTGGGCGGCTGGCAGATGGCGCGCGCGGCCGCCATCGCCCAGCGCAAGCTCGACGCGGGCGACGGCGACGCGGCGTTCTACCGCGCCAAGCTCGCCACCGCGCGCTTCTTCGCCGACCACGTGCTGGCGCAGGCGGACGGCATGCGCCATGCGATCGTGGATGGCAGTGCCGGCGTGCTGGCGCTGGACGTCGAGCAGTTCTAGGAGGTATTCACGCGTGGTGCACACGGGGTACGCACCACGCGTGGAACGGCGAATCAGCCGTAGGCCCCGCCCGTGTATAGCAGGTCGAATAGGCGCGCGATGGTCGCGATCAGCCCCGTCGTTCCCACCAGCATCGTCAGCACCAGCAGCACCGCCAGCACCCAGTGCGAGCGCGACGTCCGTCCGGACGCCGCATTGTGCCGCGCATCCCATTTCTCGTCCGGCGTCAGGCCGATGACCAGCGCCTCCAGGAAGCCGACCAGGCACGACACGATCAGCGGCAGCAGCACCCAGAACGGATTCGGCGCGCGTCCGGCGCCGTAGACGAGCCCGGCGATCGGCAGGCTGCATACATGCAGCAGGCCGAGCCGGTCGACGCTGCCCTTCAGGTAGAAGCGGTGGACGCCCAGGCCGCCCAGCAGCAGGGCGAGGGCGGTGGCGAGGGTCTTGTTCTTGTGCTGCGGAGTCGGCATGCGCGGCTTTTTCTTGTTGAAAGGAAAGCCACAAGTATCCGGCAAAACGCGCCGGCGGGCACGTCATTTCGCACCGGGGCAGGCAGGAGGTGGCGATGCCGGTGGCGTTTTGATACGGAATCCGTCATAATGCCGGATTCGGCCGGGACTGCGCGTCCTTCGCCAGCGGCAGGCTATTAACGCTTGCCGTTGTCCGCTTTTGCGCGCTATAATCGTCGGCTTTCTCCGTCCAGCTCACTTTTGGAAATATTATGGTCGTTATTCGTTTAGCTCGCGGTGGTGCCAAGAAGCGCCCGTTCTACAACATCGTTGCAACCGACTCGCGCAATCGCCGCGATGGCCGTTTCATCGAGCGCATCGGCTTCTACAACCCGATGGCATCGGGCCAGGAAGTTGCCCTGAACATCACCGCTGACCGTCTGGCCTACTGGCAAGGCGTGGGCGCACAACTGTCGCCGACCGTTGCTCGCCTGGTGTCGTCGCAAAAGGCTGCTGCCTAAGCAAGGTTTCA
>DAMAFT010000888.1:0-1884 GCA_031995805.1 Massilia sp. | reverse complement strand
GGACAGGTTCTTGTTGCCGATGATGAGGGTTAAACCGGGGTGTCGGGTTGCGTCGTCGCGGCCATCGAGCAGAACAATGGCAATGTCGGCGCGGGTTACATCGAGCGCAGCGGCGAGCAGCTCCTGATTCGCGCCCCCGGCCAGGTGCGTACCCTCGACGACATCCGCAACACGATACTGCACAACGTTCGCGGTGTGCCGATCCGCGTGCGCGACGTCGCCGAAGTAGGCCTGGGCGCGGAACTGCGCACCGGTGCTGCGACCGAGAATGGGCGCGAGGTCGTGCTGGGCACGGTGTTCATGCTGATCGGCGAAAACAGCCGGGTTGTCGCGCAGGCAGTCGCGAACAAAATGGTACAGGTCAATCGCACGCTGCCTGCAGGTATCCATGCGGTCCCGGTGTATGACCGGACCGTACTCGTCGACAAGGCGATCGCCACGGTGAAGAAGAACCTGCTCGAAGGCGCCGTGCTGGTCATCGTCATCCTGTTCCTTTTCCTTGGCAACTTCCGCGCGGCGCTGATTACTGCGATGGTCATTCCATTGGCCATGCTGTTCACCTTTACCGGCATGGTCACGTACAAGGTCAGTGCAAACCTCATGAGTCTTGGCGCGCTGGACTTCGGCATCATCATCGATGGCGCCGTGGTCATCGTCGAGAACTGCGTGCGCCGCCTGGCGCATGCTCAGGAACACCATCGGCGCGAATTGACGCTGCGGGAGCGTTTCCATGAGGTGTTTGCGGCGGCCGGCGAGTCGCGCCGTCCGCTGTTGTTCGGACAGTTGATCATCATGGTCGTCTATCTTCCGATCTTTGCGTTGTCCGGCGTGGAAGGCAAGATGTTCCACCCGATGGCCTTCGCCGTCGTGGCGGCGCTGCTGGGGGCGATGATCCTGTCGATCACCTTCGTGCCCGCCGCGGTTGCACTCTTCATCGGAAAGCGCGTGGCGGAGAAGGAAAACCGGCTGATGGGCTGGGCGCGCCAGGGCTATGCACCGATGCTGGAGAGGGTGCTGGGGAACGGCGCACTGGTTGTCACGAGCGCGATCGTGCTCGTCGTGCTGTCGGGTTTACTGGCGGTGCGGCTGGGCAGCGAGTTCGTGCCCAGCTTGAACGAAGGTGATATCGCGTTGCAGTCGCTGCGCATTCCGGCGACCAGCCTTACGCAGTCGCTTGATATGCAGAAGCGCCTCGAGGCCGGGCTGAAAGCGAAGTTCCCGGAGATCGATCGGGTCTTTGCGCGAACAGGTACGGCGGAGATCGCATCGGACCCGATGCCCCAGAATATTTCCGACGGCTACGTTATGCTCAAGCCGGAAGACAAGTGGCCGGCGCCGAAGAAAAGCCGCAGCGAGCTGATTGCTGCAATCAAGGAAGAGGCTGAGAAGTATCCAGGCAATGGCTATGAATTCTCGCAGCCGATTCAGCTTCGCTTCAATGAGCTGATCTCGGGCGTTCGCAGTGACGTGGCGGTCAAGGTTTTCGGCGACGATATGGATGTGCTGGCCGAAACGGGGCAGAGGATCGCCGAGGTGCTCGGGCGCGTGCCGGGCGCAACCGAAGTCAAGGTCGAGCAGACGGGGGGCCTGCCGATGTTGACCGTCCAAATCGATCGCGAGAAGACGGCCAGATACGGCCTGAACATCAACGATGTCCAGGAAACGCTCGCGATTGCCACGGGCGGCCGTGAAGCCGGCACCGTGTTCGAGGGCGACCGTCGCTTCGATATCACGGTTCGCCTTCCGGAAACGCTACGCGCCGACCTCGATGCGCTCAAGCGGCTGCCGATCTCGCGTCCGCCAAGCTCGCCTGAAGGCACGGCTTCCTTCATCCCCCTGGGTGAGGTCGCCACGCTGTCGTTTGCCCCGGGGCCGAACCAGATC
>DAMAFT010000887.1:0-1886 GCA_031995805.1 Massilia sp. | reverse complement strand
CCTACCGCTGGTCGATGAACCAGCTCATCGACCAGCGGTAGGACGCGTCGATGCGCGGCCCGTAGACGCCCGATTCCGATTCGCGGATGGCGTCGCCGAACCAGCGGTACAGCACGAACAGCATCGCGAGGATGCCGGCCAGGCACACGCCCATGCCCCAGGCGGCGCCGTTGACCCAGCCGGAGGCGCCGGCCATCGTGACCAGCATCGAGATGCCGGCCGCCATCGGCCAGCGCGATGGCCCGGGGATGAAGTAGTACGGCGCGGTATGCGGGGTTCCCATTTGTCGTCTCCTCGATCTGTAGTTCGTCGCTATTCGTCTAGGTCCTGGCGACCGCGAAATGCACCGCCAGCATCAGTAATCCGATGAACAGCGCCACCCCGACCAGCGCCCCGACGATGACGGCGATCGGGTTCAGGTTGGCGGCGTCGTGTTCGTAGTCCTTGCGCTTGCGCACCCCGAAGAAGGACCAGAACACGGCCTTCATCGTGGCGCCGAACGAGGCCTGCCGGCGCGGCGCGGGTTCGTCCATGTTCAATCCTTCGCGGCGACCGCGCCGCCGATCTCGAAGAAGGTGTACGACAGCGTGATGTTCTTCACCTCGCGCGGCAGCGCCGGATCGATGAAGAACACGACGGGCATCTGGCGCGCCTCGTGCGGCTTCAGGACCTGCTCCTGGAAGCAGAAGCACTCCACCTTCTTGAAATGCGGCGTCGCCGCCTGCGGCGCATAGCTCGGGATGGCTTGCGCCTTCACCGTGCGCGCCTGCGTGTTCACGACTTCGTAGACCACGGTCGCCATCTCGCCCGGATGCACGTCGATCGAGCGCTGCGTCGGGCGGAAGCGCCACGGTCCCTGGGCGTTGCCGTCCAGTTCGATGGTGACGGTGCGCGCCATGTCGACCTGGGTATTCGCCGGGCGCTCGACCGTGCCGTCCTTCTGCGTCAGCACGTTGATGCCGAGGACCTCGCACACCTGCTTGTAGACCGGCACCAGCGCATAGCCGAAGCCGAACATGACGCAGGCAACCACCACCAGCTTCAGCAGCGTGGTGCGGTTCAGGCGCAGGCGCCCGCTTTGCTCGGTCCTGGCGGCGTCGGGCTGCATCTCAACTCATCCAGAGGCGCTTGACGAACAACATCACGAAGAAGAACAGGGCCAGCGCGCCCACCCACAGGGCGGTGCGCAGGTTGTTCGGCTTCGGGCGCGGTGGCTGTTCCATGCTGTCCTCACTTCACCAGCGGCGGGTTCTCGAAGGTGTGGAACGGCGCCGGGCTCGGCACGGTCCACTCCAGGCCCTCGGCGCCTTCCCACGGCTTGGCTTCCGCCTTGGCGCCGCCGCGGATGGTCGGCAGCACGACGAAGAACAGGAAGTAGACCTGCGACAGCCCGAAGCCGAAGGCGCCGATCGACACGATCATGTTGAAGTCGGTGAACTGCACGGCATAGTCGGCGTAGCGGCGCGGCATGCCGGCCAGGCCCAGGAAGTGCATCGGGAAGAACGTCACGTTGAACCAGATGAGCGAGTTCCAGAAGTGGATCTTGCCGCGCAGTTCCGGATACATGTGGCCGGTCCACTTCGGACCCCAGTAGTAGAAGCCCGCGAACAAGGCGAACAGCGAGCCGGCCACCAGCACGTAGTGGAAGTGGGCCACCACGTAGTAGGTGTCCTGCACCTGGATGTCGATCGGCGTGACGGCCAGGATCAGGCCGGTGAAGCCGCCCATCGTGAACACGAAGATGAAGCCGACCGCGAACAGCATCGGCGTCTCGAAGGTCATCGCGCCCTTCCACATCGTGGCGACCCAGTTGAACACCTTCACGCCGGTGGGTACGGCGATCAGCATGGTCGCGTACATGAAGAACAGCTGGCTGGTCACCGGCA
>DAMAFT010000886.1:0-1890 GCA_031995805.1 Massilia sp. | reverse complement strand
GTAGCCCGAACCCGGGTAGCCGCCGGCCGAGGCCCAGTAGCTGCGGTCGAAGGCATTGTCGACGCGGGCGCGGAAGGTCACGTCGCGGTCCAGGACGCGGGTCGCGTAGTTGGCGCCCAGGTCGATGCGGGTCCAGGACGGCAGCCGCACCGTGTTGGCGGCGTCGGCGTACTGCTTCGCGGTGTACACGGCGCGCGCGTTCAGCGACAGGCCGGCCACCTGCTGGACGTCCCATTCGGTACCGAGGTTGAGCTGGGTCTGCGGCACGCCGATCGCATCCTTGCCGGCATTCACGCCGCCGGCGGTGCGGCGCTGCTCGGCGTCGAGCAGGGTCAGGCCGCCCAGCACGCGCACGCCCTGCGCCGCCATGCCGAATACCGACAGCTCGACGCCGCGGTTGCGCTGCTCGCCGTTGAGGCCGAAGCGGCGGCCGACGACGTAGCCCATCGGTTGCGCGGTGGTGAACACGGACACGCTGGCGCCCAGCTTGCCGGTGTCGATCTTCGCGCCGATTTCCTTCTGGCGCGAGGTGTAGGGCGCGAAGATCTCGCCCTGGTTGTCGATGTTGGCGCCCGACGCGGTCGGGCCCTGCTGCAGCGCCTCGATGTAGTTGGCGTACACCGACACGTTCTTCAGCGGCTTGTAGACGATGCCGGCGACCGGGGTCGTCGCGCTCTTGTCGTAGGCGGCGTTCTGGATGCCGGTGTTGTAGTCGTAGCCGTAGGCCTTGATGGCCTGGCGGCGCAGGCCGACCGTCACGAGGAGGCTGTCGTCGAGCATCGACAGGGTGTCGGCCACCGCGTAGCTGCTCAGGATCGTCTTGGCGGTCAGCAGCGGATTGCTCAGCACGCCGCCCGTGAAGAAGGCGTTCGACGGCGCGGCGACGTCCACCGGGCGGTACAGGTTCGACGACCAGCCGGAGAAGTCGCCCAGCGCATAGGCGTTGCGCGACTTCAGCTCGAGCCAGGAGGCGGTGGCGCTGAGCGTGTGCTTGACCGGGCCGGTCGCCAGGTCGCCGCGCACGCCGATCTCGCCGGTGCGGTTCTGGTCCTTGCGGAAGTTGTCGAAGCGGGTCATGGCCAGGCCGCCGGCATTGTTGCTGGTGGTCGCCTGGCCCAGGACGTTGTACTCCTCGCCGTTGCGGGCGCCGGCCGCGGCCCAGCCGACGACGCCGGGCGCCAGGTCGACTTCGGCGCGCGCCGTGCCGAAAGTGTCGCGCTCGTTCGACTTGGTCCAGGGCTGGGCGAAGTTGTTCTCCGCGTCCGGGGTGGCGGGCAGCGCCAGGCCGGCGCCGACGTTCACGCTCGGACGCGGCGCATCCAGCTTGTGCTCCTGGTAGCCGACGTCGGCCGACAGGCGGTAGCCGGTGCCGCGGAAGTCGAGGCCGACCGAGACGACGTTCAACTCGCGCTGCTCGCGGTCGACCGAGGTGTCGCCGTCGCGCCGCACGGCGTTGATGCGGATGCCGCCGCGGCCCTCGGCGAAGCGGCGCGAGACGTCGAAGGCGGCGTAGCCCTGGCCGCCGGATTCGACGCCGACGGTGGCCTGGTTCAGGTCGCGGTTCGGGGCGCGCTTGGGCTGCAGGTTGATCACGCCGCCGATGCCGCCGCCGCCCGGTCCCACGCCGTTGATGAAGGTATTCGCGCCCTTGAACACTTCGACGCGCTCGAGCAGTTCGGATGCCACGTACTGGCGCGGCAGCAGTCCGTACAGGCCGTTGTACGACAGGTCGTCCGAGTTGACCGGGAAGCCGCGGATCACGTACAGCTCCTGGTAGTTGCCGAAGCCGCGCGCCACGCGCACGGACGGGTCGTTCTGCACGACGTCGCCGACGCTGCGCGCCTGCTGGTCCTGGATCAGCGCCTGCGTGTAGTTGGTGGTGTTGAACGG
>DAMAFT010000885.1:0-1891 GCA_031995805.1 Massilia sp. | reverse complement strand
CCAGCTGGACCGGCGCCGTCTGGTACTGGCGCTCGACCAACCGCGTGCCGGCCACGGCCGACCTGGCGCTGTGGCTGCTGGCCGTGCCGCTGGTGCTGCTGCTGGCCGCGTGGGCGGTGCGCGCGCTGCTGCGGCGCGCCGCCGCTGGATCGGCTGGATCGGCTGCGGCGCCGGCCCCGGATGCACACGCCGTGCCCACCACCGACGTCGCGCCGGCGACGACGCTCGCCCTCGTCGCCGGCGCGCTGCGCACGCCGCACGGCGGCACCGCCGCACAGCTGCACGCCGCGCTCGCCGCCGGCGGCGCCGGGCCGGTCCTGGACGACGCGCTGCGCGACGACCATGGCTATCCGGTGCTGGCAGCGCGCATCGGCGGCGTCGACACCGCCGCCGTCCGCGCGGCGCTCGCGGCCGCCTGGCCGGAAGCGGCCGGATTCGGCGAAGAGCAATGGCGCGCGCTGGCGCTGGCCGGTGCCGTGGCGGCCGAGCTGGCCGACGCGCTCGGCACCCACGCCGACCTGGCCGCCCACGCCGGCCGCAGCGACCCGCGCACGCCCTCGCCGTTGCCCACCGTCGCGCTGCACTGCCTGTGGACCGACGCCTGGACGCCGGCCCAGCGCACGGCCGCTGCAGCCTGGCTGCGCACCGTGCTCGGCGCCGGCGGCTGGCCGCTCGACCATATCGTGGCGGCCGAGGCCATCGACCCGCACGCTGCGGATCCGGCCGCCGTGCTCGAAGGTTTGCGCATCCGCGCCGCACGGCCGCTGCTGGCCGTCGTGCTGGCCTGCGATTCGCGCATCGGCGACGCCAGCGTCGAGGCCATGGCTGCCGCCGGCACCCTGCTGAGCGCCCGGGCGCCGCAAGGCCAGGTGCCGGGCGAAGGCGCCTGCGCGCTGCTGCTGGCCGACCCGGAGCAGGCGCGCCGGCTGGCGCGTGTCGAAAGCACGCCGCCGCAACTGTATCCCGCCGCCACGGGCCGCATGGACCAGCCGGCCGACACGGCGCGGCGGCCGGACGCGGAACTGCTGCAGACGCTGTGCGAACGCGCGCTCGATGCCGCCGGCTGCGCGCCCGAGCGCATCGCGCTGGTCGCCTCGGACGCCGACCGGCGCGCCGGCCGCGTGCTGGAACTGATGGCCGTCGCCGGCGCGCGCCTGCCCGCGCTCGACCCGGCGGCCGACCTGCTGCGCGTTGGCGAATCGTGCGGCGCCTGCGGCCCGGTCGCCTGGCTGGCGGGGCTGTTGCTGGCCGCCGCAGCCGTGCGCGAACGCGGCGCACCCGCCCTGTTCCTGGCCAACCTCGATCCCGTACGGCGCGACGCCCTGGTCGTCGCGCCGGCCGCCTCGCCCTCCCGACTCCCATCCTGACCACACTCGTCATCATGCAAAAACTCCGGCAATTCCTGACCACCCGCACCAGCCTGATCGCGATCGGCTGGGTCGCGTTCGCGGCCCTGCTGCTGCTGGCCGCGCGGCTGCTGCAATGGCCGCCGCTGCTGCCCTGGATCGTGCTCGGCATCGCCCTGGCACTGGGCGCGGCCGTGCTGCTGCTGCGCCGCTGGCGCCACCGGCGCAAGGCCGACCGCATCGGCGACATGCTCGAACAGCAGGCCGGCAAGCCGGTCGCGGACGCCACCCAGCGCCAGGAAACGGAAGTCATCCGCACGCGCCTGCTGGAAGCGATCGCCACCATCAAGGGCTCGAGGCTGGGCCAGCTGTCGGGCAATGCGGCCCTGTACGAACTGCCGTGGTACATGATCATCGGGAACCCGGCGGCCGGCAAGAGCACCGCCGTCGCCAGCTCGGGCCTGCAATTCCCCTTCGCCGACACCAAGATCGTGCAGGGCGTGGGCGGCACCCGCAACTGCGACTGGTTCTTCACCACCGACGGC
>DAMAFT010000884.1:0-1898 GCA_031995805.1 Massilia sp. | reverse complement strand
AATACCGGCCTGTCACGCCGGGGGTCGCGGGTTCGAGCCCCGTCCGCTCCGCCAGTATCAAGAAAAAGGGTCCGATTCGTCGGACCCTTTTTCGTTCGTGCGCTCGCTCTATCGATGATCCATCCCTACGTCAGATTCCGGATTCGCCTTGCCCGCCACGCCGTGGCGCAACTGGCCGCGCGCCTGCGCGGCTCGGCCGAGATCGTGGCGGTGGTGCTCGGTCCCGCCGTGATCGGCCTGCTCGCCTTCGCCGCCCTGCCGGCCATGCTGGCCGCCGCCGAACCGCTGCCGCGCGCCCTCCCCCTGCTGCTGCTGCACGGCGCGGCGATGAGCCTGCCCGTGGCCCTGCTGCGGCCGCGCGTCGTGCCGGCCGGCGTGCGCGCCTGGCTGCGGCCGCTGCCGGTGCCGGCGCGGCTCGAATGGCAGGCCGGCGCGGCGGTAGCCGGCATCCTCGTGCTGCCGCTGGCGCTGGCCTACCTGGCGTCGCTGGCGGTCTGGATCGGCCAGCACCCCGCCTGGCTGGCGCCGGGACGGGCGCTGGCCGGCACCGCGCTGTCCTTCCTGCTGACCTGGGCCTGCGCCGCCTGGCTGCTGGCCGGCGCCGGCGGATCGCCGCGCGCGCCGAAGACGCCGCGCCGCGCGACTGCGGCTGCGGATTGGACAATGCGCCCGCGCCACGGCTTCGCGTATTTCTGGCGCCAGTTGTTCTGGCTGCCGCTGTGGCGCCACGGCAGCCTCGCCGGACCGCGTCTTGCCGTCCTGCTCGCGGCCGCCTGCGCCGCCTTCCTGGCGTGGATGACGGCGCCGCTGCCGCGCACGGCCGGCGCCATCGCCGCCAGCGTCCTGCTGGTGCTGCTGGCGCACGATGCCGACAGCGTCCTGCGCGCCCAGGCCGGCCGGGTGCGCCGGCTGGCCGCCGGCTGGCCGCTCGATGCCGGCGCGCTGGTCCGGCGCGCGCGCGCCCTGCTGCTGCTGGCGCTGGCCATCCTGCCGTGCGCGTTCGGCGCCGTGGGCGCGGCGCTTGGGGCCTGGGACGGCGCGGCCGGGCGCCTGTGGCTGCTGCTGGCCTGCGTGTCCCCGGCGCTGCTGGTCCTCACGCCTCCCTTCACCGCGCGCGGCCGGATGGCGCTGGTCGCGCTGTGCATCGTGGTCCTGTGCGCCGTCGGAAGCAAAGTATGGCATTGAAGCAGCCCTGCATCGCCGAAGTCGACGGCGTCGACTTCCACTTCAGCACGCGCAGCGTGTTCCTCGGCCTGGACCTGCGTATCGCGCCCGGCCTGACCTGGCTGCGCGGCCGCAACGGACGCGGCAAGACCACGCTGCTCAAGCTGCTCGGCGGCGCGCTGGCGCCGGGCAGGGGCGGCATCCGCGTCGGCGGCATGGACAGCCGCGCGGATGCGCTGGCCTACCGCCGCCTGTGCTTCTACTGCGGCGGCGAGGCGCCGGCGCTGGACTGGCTGGCGGCGCACGAATGGCTGGAGCTGCACCTGTCGCTGTACCCTGGCGCCGACCGCGCCGCCCTGCATGCGCACCTGGACGCCTTCGGCATCGGCGACGCCGGCGGCCAGCCGGTGACCGGCCTGTCGCTGGGCCAGTACAAGAAGCTGCAACTGGCACTGGCACTGGCGCTGCCGGTGCGCCTGCTGCTGGTGGACGAACCGTTCAACGGCCTCGACGCGCCGGCGGTGGCGGTGCTGGACGACCTGCTGGCGCAACGCGCGGCGCGCTACGTGGAGAACCAGGACAGCGCCATCGTGCTGACCAGCCACCTGGCGCCGCGCATCGCGCCGACGGCGACGCTCGACCTGGACGGCCATCCGGGCGTGTTGTAGGCGCGGGCGATCACGCGCGCTTGAGCAGCGCCGGCCCCGCCTCGACGCGGTTGCGGCCCCCGGTCT
>DAMAFT010000883.1:0-1899 GCA_031995805.1 Massilia sp. | reverse complement strand
GGATCGCCCTTGATGCCGGTCGCCAGCAGCAGGCCGCTGGAATGCTGCAGTTCCATGTCGAGGATGGCGGCGTCGTACGGACGCCCGGCGCGCACGGCCTCGCGCAGGCGCGCGAGCGCTTCCTCGGCGCCGTCGGCGCCGTCGCATTCGACGCGCCAGGCGGCCAGGTGGCGTTCCAGACCCATGCGGCTGTCGGCGCCGGCGTCGACCACCAGCACGCGCAGGCCGTCGATCGTGTGCTGCTGGGCGCCGGGCGCGTCCGGGTCGACGCGGCGCTTGTCGAACGAGACGGTGAACCAGAACACCGCGCCCTGCGGTCGCGCATTGTCGACGCCGATGGCGCCGCCCATCAGCTCGACCAGCTGCTTCGAGATCGCCAGTCCCAGGCCGGTGCCGCCGTACTTGCGGGTGGTCGAATCGTCGGCCTGCGAGAACGCCTCGAACAGGCGGCTGCGCGCCGCGCGCGAGATGCCGATGCCGGTGTCGTGCACCTCGAAGCGCAGCATCACGGCCTGGTCGTCCTCGCTGGCGATGCGCACCCGCGCCAGCACGCGGCCTTCGTCGGTGAACTTGAGGGCGTTGCCGAGCAGGTTGGCCATGATCTGGCGCAGGCGGTTCGGGTCGCCGCAGATCGCCACCGGAATGTCGTTGGCGATGTCGAAGTGCAGCAGGATGCCCTTGGCTTCCGCCTGCGGCGTGTAGACCGTGTGGATGTCCTCGAGCAGGTCCCACAGGTTGAAGTTGATGTACTCGACGGTCAGCTTGCCGGCCTCGATCTTGGAAAAATCGAGGATGTCGTTGATGATCACCAGCAGGTGCTCGCCCGACTGCTTCACCAGGTTCGTGTAGTGGCGCTGCACCTCGCTCAGGTCGGTCCCGAGCAGCATTTCCGTCATGCCGAGCACGCCGTTCATCGGCGTGCGGATCTCGTGGCTCATGGTGGCGAGGAAGGCGCTCTTGGCGCGGCTGGCGGCCTCGGCGGCATTCTTGGCCCGCTCCAGCTGCTCGGTGCGCACGCCGACCTGGCGTTCCAGCTCGTCGCGGTGGTGCGCCAGCGCCGCGCCGCGGCCCTCCACCTGGGCCAGCATGTCGTTGAAGCTGTCGATCAGCATGCCCAGCTCGTCGTCGCGCTCGTGGGCGATGCGCAGCGTGTAGTTCTGGCTGCCCGACACCTTCTGCGCGGCGCCGTTCAGGCGCGCGATCGGGTCGGCGATGTCGCGCCGCAGGCGCCGCGCCAGCAGCAGGGCGGCCAGCATCGACGCCGCCAGCGCGATGGCCGTCACGCCCAGGCCGCGCGCCAAATCCAGCCACATCGGGCGCAGGTCGGTCTCGACCATGACGGCGCCGGGCGGGGGCGCGCCGGCGGCGGATGCATCGAGCGGCCGGTAGATGCGCAGCGTCGGATGCCACGGGCTGCTGCCGGCGCGGTTCAGCGCGGCCATGGCGGTGGGATCGAGGCCGGGCAGCGAGGCATCCGGGCCGGCCTTGGCGGCGGCGGGCGCGCGCCAGGCGGCGAAGGGGCGACCGTTGCGGTCGTACAGCACGGCGGCGGACACGGTTCCGTGCTCGCCCAGCGCGGCCAGCATCTGCTCGGCCAGGCGCCGGTCGTTGAACTGCAGCGCGTCGGCGCTGCTGCGCGCGACCACGCCGGCCAGCGAGCGCGCCTGCGCGCCCTCGGTGCGACGGTGCCCGACCACGGTGGCCAGCGCGAACGCCATCCAGGCGATCGCCAGCGCGCCGGCCGCGGTCTTGAGGCACATCGATAACAGTTTGCGATTGAGGCTGGAGCGCTCGAGGTTCGGCATGGGGTGGCTGATCCGGCGGTCGCGCTGCGAACGAGCCCGGTGGGGATGGGCTCACCATGCAGGAAGGAAAATTCCTGCAAGAACGGACTATAGG
>DAMAFT010000882.1:0-1906 GCA_031995805.1 Massilia sp. | reverse complement strand
ACGCTGAAGCACCTGTTCAACATGGTGCACTTCGCGATGGCCCAGCAAGACATCCGCTACTACCTGAACGGCCTGCTGCTGGTACTGGACGGTAACAAGGTCATCGCCGTCGCCACCGACGGCCACCGCCTGGCGTTCGCCCAGGTGGAAACCGACCAGGAATTCGCGCGCCAGGAAGTCATCATCCCGCGCAAGACCATCATCGAACTGCAGCGCCTGCTGGAAGAAAGCGACGACACCGTCCGCCTGGACATCGCCGCCTCCCAGGTCAAGCTGACCTTCGCCGACATCGAGCTGGTCTCGAAGTTGGTCGAGGGCAAGTTCCCGGATTACACCCGCGTGATCCCGAAGGGCTACAAGAACGACTTCACCATCAGCCGCGAAGAACTGCTGCGTTCGCTGCAGCGCGCCGCGATCATGACCAGCGACAAGTTCAAGGGCGTGCGCTGCCTGATCGCCCCGGGCTCGATGAAGATCAGCTCGACCAACGCCGACCAGGAAGAGGCGGTCGAGGAACTGGAAATCGACTACGGCGGCGACGAGATCGACATCGGCTTCAACGTCACCTACCTGCTGGACGTGCTGAACAACCTGAAGTGCGAACAGGTGAACATCGCGCTGGGCGACTCGAATTCGTCGGCGCTGATGTCGATTCCGGACAATGGCGACTTCAAGTACGTCGTCATGCCGATGCGTATTTAATTAGGGCGATTCGCCCATATATTCGTCCTGTTGCCGCGGTGTTTTTTTTGCGGCAGCGGCTGTGCGGGGGACTTGGATCCCCGCCTGCGCGGGGACGACGGCACGAAGGCCAACGGCCCCTCCCCGTCGTTCCCGCGCAGGCGGGAACCCATGCCGGGCTGGGCAACACCAGCGCCGCCTCTTCCCCCAATCCGACGACAAGACCGCAGCCATCACCTGCGCCGTCTGATTCACACGTTATTTGAGAAAGCAGTCATGTCCGAGAACACGCAAGCAGTAGTGGAAACCTCCGCCGCCAAGGCGGACGATTACGGCGCATCGTCGATTCAGATCCTGGAAGGCCTGGAGGCCGTGCGCAAGCGTCCGGGCATGTACATCGGCGACACCTCGGACGGCACCGGCCTGCACCACCTGGTGTTCGAGGTGCTGGACAACTCGATCGACGAGGCGCTGGCCGGCTACTGCTCCGAGATCCACGTCACGATCCATTCAGACAATTCCATCTCGATCACCGACAACGGCCGCGGCATCCCGACCGGCGTCAAGATGGACGACAAGCACGAGCCGAAGCGCTCGGCGACCGAGATCGCCCTGACCGAACTGCACGCCGGCGGCAAGTTCAACCAGAACGCCTACAAGGTGTCGGGCGGCCTGCACGGCGTCGGCGTCTCGTGCGTGAACGCGCTGTCGAAGCTGCTGCGCGTGACCGTGCGTCAAAAAGGCAAGGTGCACCAGCTGGAATTCTCGCGCGGCGTGCCGCTGGACCGCATCATCGAGGTCGTCGACGGCGTCGAAGTCTCGCCGATGAAGATCCTCGGCGACACCGACAAGCGCGGCACCGAAGTGCACTTCTGGGCCGACGAGGAAATCTTCACGACGGTCGAGTTCCACTACGAGATCCTGTCCAAGCGCATCCGCGAACTCTCGTTCCTGAACAACGGCGTCAACATCAAGCTGTCCGACCAGCGCACCGGCAAGGAAGAAGTGTTCGCCTTCGAAGGCGGCACCCGCGGCTTCGTCGAGTACATCAACAAGGCCAAGACGGTGCTGCACCCGACCGTGTTCCAGGCCACCGGCGAGCGCCTGTCGGAAAACGGCACGAACATCTCGGTGGACGTGTCGATGCAGTGGAACGACGCCTACAACGAACAGGTGCTGTGCTTCACCAACAACATCCCGCAGCGCGACGGCGGCACCCACCTGA
>DAMAFT010000881.1:0-1909 GCA_031995805.1 Massilia sp. | reverse complement strand
TCGAAGTGGGCAAGACCTACGACGGCACCGTGCTCAAGCTGCTGGACTTCGGCGCCATCGTGCAAGTGATGCCGGGCAAGGACGGCCTGCTGCACATCTCGCAGATCGCCAACGAGCGCGTCAACGCCGTGGCCGACTACCTGAAGGAAGGCCAGCAAGTGCGCGTGAAGGTCATCGAGACCGACGAGCGCGGCCGCCTGAAGCTGTCGATGAAGGCTGCCGATCCGGCCGAGGCGGCACAGTAATCCGCCAGGCTTGAATAGCCGAAAAGAAACCGCCAGTGCGTGAGCCTGGCGGTTTTTTCATGGGCGCGGACAACAGGCATCGCCTCCGATTGGGAGACGTTCGTCTCCTTTCTTGCGTCAATACCGTGTCATTGTCACCTCTGTTCGAGGCGGATCCGGCGCCCGGCCGTCACGCGCCACCGCCGAGGCCGTCGCCATGGAGTCCCATGCGGCCCGACAAGCAGGTGCATGCCCCGGAGGTAAGGGCGCCGTGCAGCGCCAGCGGCGCGCCGTCGACGAGTTCGGCCGGGTTGCCGGTGACGATCGTGCAATGCTTCGGGCAGGCGACGCGGTCGCCCACGCGCGCCAGCGCCTTGCCGCCGACGTCGGAAAACGGCGAGCCGGTCGCCACCGTGCCGCCGCAGGACGTTCTATCGCCAACACAAATACTGCCGAGAATGGAAGACATGATGCTCCTCGAGACGGGTGTCGTGCGCATTGTATCTTCAATGCAAAAAAATGATTTTACAATCCGCATCATATGAAGACGCCCGCCTGGCACGCAAGAATTTCCCGCAACGGCGGGGTGGAGGGGAATGTCACAAGGCCCTGGAAACAATGCAAAATAAATAGTGGGAAGCCTGGCAATCGTGTCGTGTTGCCAAGGAAAGGAATGGTATAGTTGGTCATTTGCCAGAATGCCCGACGTATGCGCGTCCAAGGGCACACCTTACCAGAACAAAGGAACCGATCGATGACCACTCAGGACTACGCGAGCCGCATCAGCCAGCTCATCCATGACCAGCAGGCCGAGATCGGCGCGGAATGGGGCGGCCAGCTGGAAGCGCTGACGGTGCGCTCGAACGTCGTCTCGCGCGAGCAGTTGCGCAACCACTGCCAGCAATTCCTGGCGGCCTTCGCCAATGCCGCCCGCGGCGGCGAACTGCAGAATATCGAACACCGTTCGTGGGACGAAGTGCGCGACCTGCTGGCCGAAATCTCGGCCACCCGCGCCAAGAACGGCTCGACGCCGAGCGAGACCGCGACCTTCGTGTTCTCGCTGAAGCAGCCGCTGTTCGCGCAACTGCGCGCCGGCTTCGCCGGCGATGCGCAGGCCCTGGCCGAGGCGTCCTGGACCGTCAACACGCTGATCGACAAGCTGGGCCTGTACACCATCGAGGCGTTCCAGCGCACCCGCGACCAGATCATCGTGCGCCAGCAGCAGGAACTGCTGGAGCTGTCGACCCCGGTCGTCAAGCTGTGGGACGGCATCCTCGCCCTGCCGCTGATCGGCACGCTGGATTCCGCGCGCACCCAGGTGGTAATGGAAAACATCCTGCAGAAGATCGTCGACACCGGCGCCTCGATCGCCATCATCGACATTACCGGCGTACCCACCGTCGATACCCTGGTGGCCCAGCACCTGATGAAGACCATCGCCGCGGCGCGCCTGATGGGCGCCGACTGCATCATCAGCGGCATCCGCCCGCAGATCGCACAGACCATCGTGCACCTGGGCGTGAACCTGGAAGACGTGATGACCAAGGCCACGCTGGCCGACGCCTTCCTGGTGGCGCTGGCACGCACCGGCACGGCGATGGTCAGGGACGCCGCCAAGGCATAAGGAGCGGGACATGGAACGCATCCCCATCCTGCGCATGGGCAACCTGCTGCTGTTGACGATC
>DAMAFT010000880.1:0-1913 GCA_031995805.1 Massilia sp. | reverse complement strand
GCTATGCCTTCGAGGCGCCGCCGCCGCAGGACAACACGCTGGAACTGCAGGCCTACCAGAACCTGGTGCGCGGCCAGCTGGGCCGCCTGGGCTTCCACGAGGCCCCGCAGGCGCCGGCACTGAAGGTGTCGATGCGCTTCTCGACCATCGACGTGCCGACCCAGGTCGTGTACCCGACCACCGCCCACATGTACTACCCGTATTCGGCGCGCTTCGGCTACCTCGGCTGGCACCGCCGCTACTGGGGCGGCTGGTACAGCCCGTTCTACGACCCGTTCTGGGGCCCGTTCCCGATGTATGACGTGCAGACCGAGCACCGCTACCACCGCCAGCTGCAGGTGGGCATCGCCGCCGCCGACGGCAAGCGCATGTTCGACGTGACGGTGCGGAACGTCAGCCGCCAGATGTCGACCCCGGCCGTCATGCCGGCGCTGGTGCAGAGCGCGTTCGAAGGCTTCCCGGGGCCGAACGGCGGGTCGCGGGTGATCGAGCTGAAGCAGGAGCCGAAGAGCTGAGGCTCCTGCCCGGCTCAAGAAAAATACGCTTCCGACGCGAACGTAATACCCACGATCAGCAGCACCGCCAGCGCCAGCACCACCAGCAGGCGCCCGAACCTGGGGCCGGCCACCGGCTCCGGGTCGGCCGGCGGTTCGCGATCGTCGCTGAACTCTCTCATGGCAACCTCACGGCAGCAGAATGGTCTTGCCGGTGGTCCGGCGTCCTTCGAGCGCAATGTGCGCCTGGGCAGCGTCGGCCAGCGCGAACCGCTGGTGGATCTCGATATCGATCTTGCCGCTCGTGACCATGTCGAACAGTTCCCCCGCCATCGCTTCCAGCTGCGCGCGGCCGGACGCATAGGCCGGCAGCGACGGGCGCGTGATGTACAGGGAACCGCGCTTGTTCAATTCGTTCAGCGAGAACGGCGGCACCGGTCCGGACGCGTTGCCGAAGCTGACCATCAGGCCGCGCGGCTGCAGGCAATCGAGCGAACGCGCGAACATGTCCTTGCCCACCGAATCGTAGACGACCGGCACCCCGGCCCCGTTCGTGATGGCCATGACGCGCTGCACCACGTCCTCCGTGCCGTAGTCGATGACGTGGGCGGCGCCGTGCGCCTTCGCCAGCGCCGCCTTTTCCCTGGACCCCGCGGTGCCGATGAGGTTCGCGCCGAGCGCGCGCGCCCACTGGCAGGCGATCAGGCCGACGCCGCCGGCCGCGGCGTGGAACAGGATCGTCTCGCCCGCTTTCACCGGGTAGGTCTGGCGCAGCAGGTATTGCACGGTCAGGCCCTGCAGCATCATGGCCGCGCCGGTCTCGAACGGGATGGCATCCGGCAGCTGGACCAGGATGTCGGCCGGCATGGTGCGCAGCTGGCTGTAGGCGCCGTTCGGGCGCGCGGCATAGGCGACGCGGTCGCCCGGGCGCACGTGCGTCACGCCCTCCCCCACCGCCTCCACCACGCCCGCGCCTTCCTGGCCCAGGCCGCTCGGCAGGTCGAGCGGGTACAGGCCGCTGCGGAAATACGTGTCGATGTAGTTCAGGCCGATCGCATGGTTGCGCACCAGCGCCTCGCCCGGGCCGGGAGCGCCGACCTCGACGTCGACGTATTCCAGCACTTCCGGACCGCCGGTGCGGGAAAAGCGGATTGCCTTGGCAGTGGTCATGACGGTCTCCGGGAGGTCAGCGCGCCAGTTGCAGCTGCGACAGCACCAGGTGGGCGCTGGCGACGTTGGTGGCGCAGGGGATGTTGTGCACGTCGCAGGCGCGTACGAGGGCGTTGATGTCCGGCTCGTGCGGCTGCGGGGTCATCGGGTCGCGCAGGAAGATCACGCAGTCGATTTCGCCGTTGACGAGCCGGGCGCCGATCTGCAGGTCGCCGCCGACCGGCCCCGAATGCATGCGCGTCACTTCCA
>DAMAFT010000879.1:0-1915 GCA_031995805.1 Massilia sp. | reverse complement strand
TGGCCGTCGAGGGCACCGTCATCCGCCCGGCCCGGTTCGGCGGGGTCGACCTGCAGCTGAAGCTGGCGGCGCCGTCGATGGCGCGCCTGTACGCCTTCACCGGCGTGCTGCTGCCGGAAACCCATGCATTCTCGACCGAAGGCCACCTGACCGGCCGGCGCGACGGCGAGAATTCGCGCTGGGTGTACGACAAGTTCACCGGCAAGGTCGGCGAGTCCGACATCGCCGGCCGCCTCGAATTCGCCACCGCGAAGCCGCGCAACAAGCTGAGCGGCGACGTGCGCTCGCGCCAGCTGCGCTTCGCCGACCTGGGGCCGGTGGTGGGCGCCGACTCCAACGCCAGCAAGCGCGCGCGCGGCGTGGCGGCGGTGCAGCCCGACAGCAAGGCGCTCCCGGTCGAGAAATTCAATACCGACAAATGGAAGACCATCGACGCCGACGTCAAGTTCGCCGCCGACCGCATCGTCAAGGATGCCGACCTGCCGATCAGCAAGGTAACCACGCACATCGTCATGAAGAACGGCGTGCTGACGCTCGCTCCGCTGAACTTCGCGCTGGCCGGCGGCACGGTCGACTCGAACATCAAGCTCGACGGCAGCGCCGGCGGCACCACGCCGATCAAGGCCACGCTCGACGCCACCGCGCGTCACGTCAAGATCAAGCAGCTGTTCCCTGCCATCGAAAAGATGCAGGCGACCGTGGGCGAGGTCTACGCGCAGACCAAGCTGACCGCCACCGGCGATTCGGTCGGCGCCATGCTGGCCCATTCCAACGGCGAGGTGAAGGGCCTGGTCAGCCAGGGCGTGGTCAGCAAGCTGCTGCTCGAGGAAGCCGGCCTGAACGTGGGCAACATCATCATCACCAAGCTGTTCGGCGACAAGCCCGTGCAACTGAACTGCCTGGCCGCCGACCTCGGCGTGAAGGACGGCGTGGCCAGCACGCGCACCTTCGTGCTCGATACGGAAGAGGCCATCGTCGACATCAATGGCTGGGTGAACATGTCGAACGAGCATATGGACCTGCGCGTCAAGCCGGAGACGAAGGCGCTGCGCCTGTTCACGCTGCGCACGCCGTTCTACGTGCGCGGCACCTTCAAGGACCCCGACCTGTCGCTCGACAAGAAGGTACTGGCGATCAAGGGCGGCGCCGCGGCGGCGCTGGCCGTGGTGGCCGCGCCGGTCGCCGCACTGATCCCGCTGATCAATACCGGCCCCGGCGAGGACAGCCCCTGCGCCGCCCTGCTCGCCCGCGCCGGCGCCAAGCCGCAGGCGCCGCCGCCGGGCAAGAGCGCGAAGCGTTGAGGACGGCCGACACGGCCCGGAAACGGCCGCGCGCGCCAGTGTTATTTGTCGTACAGACCTTGCTGGCGCGCGCAGGTAGCCTGTGACACATGCCGGTCCTGCCGGCAAGCATGTAGCAAACGAGGCAGTAACGAGGAAAGGACATGAATCGATTCGGCAAGACCGCGGCATGGCTGGCAGCGCTGGCACTGAGCACGCTCGCAGGATGCGCTTCCAGCCCGGCCGCCGGACCCGCCGTCGACGACGCCGCGATTACCGCGGGCGTCAGGGCGGCGGTGGCGGCGGACAGGCAGCTGGCGGCCACCGACATCGACGTCGACACCTCGGAAGGTATCGTCCGGTTGAGCGGATTCGTCAGCTCGGCCGAGGACGTGGCGACCGCCGCCGCGGCCGCCCGTACGGTAAAAGGCGTGCAGTCGGTCAGGAATGACCTGCGCCTGAGGTAAGAGGCAGGAACAACCCCCATCACAAGGAGATCATCATGAAAACCATCAAGCAAATCATCGTGACCGCATCGCTGGCAACCGTCGCCCTGGGCCTGACGGGCTGCGCCGGCATGTCGCAACAGGACAAGAACACGGCAGTCGGCGCCGGCGCCGGCGCCGTGCTGGGCG
>DAMAFT010000878.1:0-1916 GCA_031995805.1 Massilia sp. | reverse complement strand
CCGCATACGGCACCAGCTTCTTCGACATGTGGTGGCAGGCGATCAGGCCCCACAGGCGGCCGTTGATGACGATGGACACGCTCATCGAGGCGGCCACGCCCATGTTCTGCAGGTATTCGACGTGGATCGGCGAGACGCTGCGCAGGACGGCGAAGCTCATGTCGAGCGGCGCAGCATCCGGCGCGCCCAGCAGCGGCACGGCGTCGTAGGTCATGTCGACGATCATGCGCAGCGTATTGATCGTGTACAGGCGCCGCGCCTGCGCCGGGATGTCGCCGGCCGGGTAGCGCTGGCCGCGGTAGGGCACCAGATCCTCGCGCAGCGCTTCCGCCACCACGTCGCCGCTGTCGTCGCTGCGGAAGCGGTAGGCCATCACGCGGTCGAAGCCGGTGAATTCGCGCACCTGGCGCACGGCAGCGTCGAGCAGGCCGTCGATGCCTTTCTGGCGGCGCAGGCGGTCGATGGAATTGTGGGCCTTGATGGCGAACAGGGCGACCTCGTCGGTACTGACGTCGCGCGCCTCGAACTCGATCAGCACGCGGCCGAGGTGGGCATGGACGACGCAGTCGTATTCGGCGCCGAGCAGGTCGATCGCGCCGAACATGGCCGGCGCCTCGCCGCCTTCGATGGCGTCGATGCATTCGGTCACCAGATCGTTGACGCCGTCGGGCAGGCCGAGGTCGGCGAAGGGCACGCCGAGCTGCGGGGGACGGTCGAGGATGCGCGCGACGTTGGCGCTCCAGCCCTGGGTGCGGCCATCGGTGCCCAGGAACACCAGCGCGCCATGGGGCTGGACGGCGCCCGGGATGTGGATCGGTTCGTCCGCGCAATTGTCGAGGTCAACCTGTGGCGGCTTCGCCATTTGCACCGGCATATTTGACTTCACTCGATCGTTCCCCTATCTGACACGTGTCCTTGGCACCATGATGTCCGCATCTTACCGCTTTCGTCAAATCATGGGAAATGTTTTGTCAACTATGCATGAATTGCTGTGTTGATTTGGTACGGGTCTTCTCGCGCCAGCGATGAAATGATGAATTCAATCCTCTAGTGCGGGGCGCAGGAGAACGATCAATGCGCCATGCCCGCCATCGGTCCGGCCGGCAACGCAGAAGGCGATCACGTCGGCCGTCTGGACCAGCCAGCTGTGCAGCATGCCGCGCAGCACCGGCTCGCCACCGGCCGAGCCGTAGCCGACGCCGTGGATGATGCGCACGCAACGCACCCCGCGCTTGCTCGACTTGCGCAGGTAGGCGTCGACGTGGCGGCGGGCATCGTCGCGGGTCAGTCCGTGCAGGTCGAGCTCGTCCTCGACCGGCCAGTAGCGCTTGCGCAGGCGCTTGACGACGTCCGGGCCGACGCCCGGCGCCGACCAGCTCAGCGTCGGCTCCTCGTCGAGCAGGCCGTCGACGTCGAACTGGTCGGACAGCATCGATTCGCGCAGCACGGCCGCGGTTTCCTCTGCCGCCGTGCGCGCACGGGCCGGCGCATGCTTCGCCGCGCGCAGCTCGGCTTCCTGCACCGGGCGCCAGACGTAGCGGTCCGATTCGGGCAGCTTGACGACGTCCTTGACGGCGCCGCGGAACTCGACGGCAAGCTCGCGCGCGATGCGCTCGCGCTTCTCGCGCTCGGCCTTCTCGATGGCGCGCAGCCGTTCCTCTTCCTTGAGCCGGTCGCGCAAGGATTTCAGGTCGGAAAATTCTTTCATCGGCATCGCGGTCGTCCATGAGGGATCGGTAGGGGGCGCACCCCGTGCGCACCGGGCGGCATCCCGCCAGCCTGGCTTATTCCAGGGCTTCCAGGTAGCGCTGCGCATCCAGCGCCGCCATGCAGCCGGTACCCGAGGAAGTGATCGCCTGGCGGTACACGTGGTCCTGCACGTCGCCGGCCGCGAACACGCCGGCCACGCTGGTGGC
>DAMAFT010000877.1:0-1923 GCA_031995805.1 Massilia sp. | reverse complement strand
ATCCTGTTCCAGCCGCGTCGATGCCTGGTGCGCACGGGCTGCGCACCCTGCGTCTATTCGAGTCGCTTGCAGAACGCCGCCGCGCCGCCGTCGATCACCACACCGCTCGGCCAGTAACCGCTGCGCGTGCGCGCCCGCCGCACCGACGTGGCCAGCGCCGCGTCGCCGGCGACGGCATAGACGAATACCGGCACCTGCGCCGCGGCCGCATCGGACAGCAGCGCCGGATTGTCGTCGAGCGTGCGCGCGTCGACGTGCACGCCCACCGGCGCGCCGATCTGGTCGCGGACCCGCGCCAGCCAGGCCGCGTCCAGCCGCGGCGCGCGGGCACGGCTCGACAGCGCGCGCGTCAGGCGGTTGCTGCCGAGCGCCTCGGCGTTGCGCGGGTCGAGCACGATCAGGCCCAGGTAACCCTCGGGGTCGGCCTGGCGCGCGCAGCGCAGGTTGGCGTCGCTGACCGACGTCATGAACCAGTTGCCGTGCCCGACGCCGCCGCGCAGCTGCGCCGCGAGCGCGCCGATGTCGGCGCAGCCGGCGACCGCCTTGATCTCGGCGTTCAGCGCCTGGCCCGGATGGCGCGCCGCCAGGTCGGCGACCTGGCTCACGAAGGGCGGCGCCTCGGACGTGGCCAGGCCGCGCAGCTTCATGCGCGCCGTGCGCCAGTTGTCCGAGTTCAGCGCGCGCACCGGCTGCGGCGCGCCGGCCTGCACCACGCGGCCGGTCAGCGCATCGTGGTGGATGACCCAGGCGCCGTCGCCCAGCTCCTGCATGTCGGTCTCGACGCCATCCCAGCCGCCCTCGTACGCGGCGCGCAGCGCGCTCAGGGAATTCTCGGGCGCGCTGTCGGCGCCGCGGTGGGCGTGCACCTGCATGCCCAGGCAGCCCGCCTGCACGGCCGGCGGCAACGCCAGCGCGCCGGCCAGCAGGCCGGCCAGCAGCCTACGGCTGCGTCGGGTGATATCCATAACTCAGTCCCTGCAAGATCCCGGTGCGGATCGATTCGTTGATCGGATAGCTATAGCCCTGGCCGACGGCGACCACGTGGGCGAAGTTGGCGACGAGCGGCTTGCGTACCTTGTCCCAGTTGTCGTCGTCCGCTTCCGGCGCGCGCACCTGGTCGACGAACTGCTGGAACAGTTCGCTGCGGGTGATGCGGTTGCCGCTCACCGTCAGGCCGCCCCACACCAGCACCACGGCGCCCAGCAGCACGCCGAAGGCCGTCCACGCCGCGCCCTTGCTCAGGCCTTCGTCGGCGCCGGCGCCGGCACGGCGGCGCGCCAGCAGGAACAGCGTGGCCAGCAGGTACATCAGCTTGGACAGGTGGCCGACGGCGCCGGCCAGCGAGAAGAACAGCGCCACCGGCGGCACGATGACGGCGCGCGCCGCCTCGCGCCCCTTCGCGAACCAGTCGCCGCCGTACGCGAACTGCGCGGCCGGCGCGTCGTACTGGGCACGCAGCGTGCGCACCTGCTCCGCCACCATGGCGTCGTACAGCTTGCGGAACTCGGCCGGGCTGCGGTACGTCGGCGCGACCGTCGCGCCCGCCGGCAGGCCGAGCGCCTTGCGCAGCTCGGCCTGCACGCCGGGACGCAGCACGAACTGTTCGTACGACAGGCCCGGCGGGATCCAGTCCTTGCCGACCTGGACGCCGCGCACCGTCTTGCGGTAGCGCTGCTCGACGGCGTCGCGGAAGCCCGCCTCGTCGGCCGGATCCCAGGACGACGGCACCGGCACCTGCTTGCGCACCTTGGACACCACCGCGCCGCGGCGCGACGCCGGCACGCTCTGCGGCGTCCAGCCGTGGCGCGACAGCGACTTCATGTAGTCGCTCCAGGCCTTGTCCTGCTCGCGCAGCAGGTCCTCGTCGTTCGCCACCGGGATGCGCGCGTACTTCTTCCAGCGCTGGCTCGCGTCCTTCATGCG
>DAMAFT010000876.1:0-1930 GCA_031995805.1 Massilia sp. | reverse complement strand
GTGGTAGCGGCGCGGCATGCCGGCGTAGCCGAGCAGGAATTGCGGGAAGAAGGTCAGGTTGAAGCCGGCGAAGATCACCAGCGCCGCCACCCTGCCCCAGGCTTCCGAGTACATGCGGCCGGTCACCTTGGGCCACCAGAAATGGATGCCGCCCAGGTAGGCCATGACGGAACCGCCGACCATGATGTAGTGGAAGTGCGCGACCACGAAATAGGTGTCCGACAGGTGCACGTCGACGGCCAGCGCGGCCAGGAACAGGCCGGTCAGGCCGCCCAGCGTGAACAGGCCGACGAAGCCCAGCGCATACAGCATCGGCGCCGTGAAGTGGATCGTGCCCTTGTACAGCGTGGCGGTCCAGTTGAACACCTTGATCGCCGACGGGATCGCGACCAGGAAGGACAGCAGCGAGAACACCAGGCCGGCGTACACCGACTGGCCGCTGACGAACATGTGGTGGCCCCACACCAGGAAGCCGATCACGGCGATGCCGAGGATGGCGTAGGCCATGAAGCGATAGCCGAACACGGGACGGCGCGCGAAGCACGGGATGATCTCGCTGGCCACGCCCATCGCCGGCAGCACCATGATGTACACGGCCGGGTGCGAATAGAACCAGAACAGGTGCTGGAACAGCAGCGGGTCGCCGCCCAGCGCGGGGTCGAAGATCCCGACCTGGAACAGGCGCTCGACGGCCACCAGCACCAGCGTCATCGCCAGGATCGGCGTGGCCAGCACCAGGATGATCGACGTGGCGTAGTTGGCCCACACGAACAGCGGCAGGCGGAACCAGTGCATGCCGGGCGCGCGCATCGTGTGCACCGTGACGATGAAGTTCAGGCCCGTCAGGATCGAGGAAAAGCCGGCCACCATGATGCCGGCCAGCGTCAGCACCACGTGCGAGTTGGAGAACATGGTGGAGAACGGCGTGTAGAAGGTCCAACCGGTGTCGACGCCGCCGGACAGCAGCGCCCACAGCACCAGCGCGCCGCCGGCGACGTACAGGTACCAGCTCAGCAGGTTCAGGCGCGGGAACGCCAGGTCGCGCGCGCCGATCATCAGCGGCATCAGGAAATTCCCCAGCACGGAAGGAATCGACGGGATCAGGAACAGCCACACCATGATCACGCCGTGCGCGGTGAACAGCTTGTTGTAGGTGTCGGCGCTGACCAGGTCGCCCTGCGGCGTCGCCAGTTCCAGGCGGATCAGCGCGGCGGCGATCCCGCCCAGGAAGAAGAACAGCGTGATCGACAGCCCGTACAGGACGGCGATGCGCTTGTGGTCGCGCGTCAGCAGCCAGGAGCGCAAGGTGAAGCCCTCGGCCAGGTAGCCGCCGACGGGCGGCGTCTCGGCCATCACGCTAGCGTCGTTCTGCGGTGTCGCCGGGCTTGTCATGCTCGTTCTCCCTGATGTATTCGATGATGGCCAGCAGGTCTTCCTCGGCGATCTTGCCCGCGTACGACGGCATGATCGGCGCGTAGCCCGCGACCACGTCCTTGTCCGGCACGAGGATGGCGTCGCGCACGTAGGCCTCGTCGGCGCGCAGCGCACGCCCGTCCTGCAACTGCACCGGGCGCCCCAGCAGCCCGGCCAGCGACGGCGCGTGCACGGTGGAGCCGGCGTCGTGGCAGCCGCTGCAGCCGTAGGAACGGTACAGGTCGAAGCCGCGCCGCGCCATCCCGGGCTGGCGCGGTCCCTCGGCCAGCCAGCGCGCGAAGTCGGCCGGCTGCTGCACGACGATTTTCCCCGTCATCAGCGCATGGTCGGTGCCGCAGAACTCGGTGCAGAACAAGTGGTATTCGCCCACCCGGCTGGGCGTGAAGCCGATGCTGGTGTAGCGCCCCGGCACCACGTCCTGCTTGATGCGGAAGGCCGGCACGTAGAAGCTGTGGATCACGTCCTCGGACGTCAGCACCAGCCGCACCGGACGGCC
>DAMAFT010000875.1:0-1944 GCA_031995805.1 Massilia sp. | reverse complement strand
CGTGCTTCTGGTCGCAGCGGGTCTGGATCAGGGCGAACAGCGGCACGATGAAGAAGCCGCCGAACATTCCCAGCAACAGCAGGTCGGCCAGGATGCGCCAGGCGCCCGGCTGCGCTGCCAGGCCCATGAAGTCGACCGTCGCGGTATGCGTGTAGCCCAGGCTGGCGAAGTACAGGTCGATGCCGAACAGCGACAGGCCGATGGCGCCGAACGGCACCAGGCCGATCTCGACCTTGCCGCCCGACAGCTTCTCGCACAGCAGGGAGCCGGTGCCGATGCCCAGCGAAAAAATGGTCAACAACAGCACGAACACGCTGTGGTCGCCGTGCAGGTAGTCCTTGGCGTACAACGGGAATTGCGCCAGCAGCAGGGCGCCATAGAACCAGAACCAGGAATTGCCCAGCATCGACAGGAACACGGTACGGTTCTTGCGCGAGAACGCCAGGTTGCGCACCGATTCGGCCACGAAGTTGGCACTGATCTTCAGGTCCGGCGCCGGCGCCGGCGACTGCGGGATGCGCCAGCTCGCCGCCAGCCCCAGCACGGCCACGCCCAGCGTGCCGAAGGCGACCAGGTGCACCCCGGCGGCGCCGCGGCCGGCCAGGATCGCGCCCATCACCTCGCCCAGCAGGATGCCGACGAACGTACCCATCTCGATCACGCCGTTGCCGCCGACCAGCTCGTCGTTGCGCAGGTGCTGCGGCAGGTAGGCATACTTGACGGGGCCGAACAGCGTCGAGTGGATGCCCATGCCAGCCACGGCGGCGATCAGGAGCCACAGCGTGTGCGTCAGCCAGCCCAGCGCGGCGATCGCCATGATGCCGATCTCGAGCAGCTTGACGAAGCGCGCCAGCCGGCCCTTTTCGACCTTGTCGGCGACCTGGCCGGCGGTGGCGGACAACACCACGTAGGGCAGGATGAACAGGCCGGGGATCAGGTTGTTCAGCAACGACGGCGCCAGCGTGGTCCAGGACAGCGCGTCGTAGGTCAGCACGACCATCAGCGCGGTCTTGAACAGGTTGTCGTTGAAGGCGCCGAGGAACTGGGTCCAGAAGAACGGGCCGAAGCGGCGCTGGCCGAGCAGGGCGAACTGGCTGGAATGGCGGGGATGCGGGTGGCTCATGCTGGTCGTCGGGTTGTCGAGTGATGCGACAATCTACCTCACCTGCCCGAGCTTGAATACGGGATGTTGCTTGTTTCCAATCAGGGTCGCGGATTCCGCAACTTTCGGCGATGAAAACCACCACCGCGCACTAGCGTACTTTTTTTCCAAGACATTACTTGGCGTCAAAATCGGTGCGGCGCATGCTACCTCATCCGCCAGGAACCGGGCTGCGATGCCGAAAGGATCGCCATCCGGAACTTGGAAAAAGCAATTTTTCTGCATACATTGCGCTGAGCCAAGCATGCATTAGGGAAAATCTTGTACTATTTGAGACAGCACAAACCTGCCGGTGAACACGCTTCTTGTGCACTGCAGCGCAAGTAGAATGCGCGGATGAATACGACCAACCACTCCCTCTTCCACTGCAACGCACACGATGCGTTGTTTGACCGGATCGAGCGCGAACTGTGCGCGCTCACCATCGCCCCGCTGGAAGCGCAACCGTGCGCGCCGCGCCAACCCGTCGACGAATTCGCCGACGAATTCCTCGTCCATTTCGCGATACCGCCCACGCGGCGCCGTGCCATGTAAAAAGAGCCGGCCGTCCACGTCGACGCCGGCTCCATCGAAAGCTTGCCGACAAACTCAGCCCAGGCTCTCCAGGCGGATGCGCACCACCTTGCCCTCGGTCGCCGGCAACTGCTCGATCTTCGCGATGGCGGCGTCGACGAACTTCTCGCGGGTCTGGTGGGTGATGATGACGATGTCGGTGCGCGCCTTTTCCCCCGGCTCCTTCTGCAGCACGGCGTCGATCGAGATGCCGGCGTCGGCCAGGATGC
>DAMAFT010000874.1:0-1945 GCA_031995805.1 Massilia sp. | reverse complement strand
CGAATACAGCGCGCCTTCCTGGAACAGCATGCCCCAGTGGTTGCGCATGCGCTGCAGCTGTTCCGGGCTGGCGCTGCTGACGTCCTCGCCGAACACGTGCACGGTGCCGCTGGACGGGCGCTCCAGGCCCAGCATCTGGCGCAGCAGCACGGTCTTGCCGGTGCCGGAGCCGCCGACGATGGACAGGATCTCGCCGCCGTAGATGTCCAGGTTCAGGTCCTGGTGCACGACGGTGCGGCCGAAGCGCGTCCACAGCTTGCGGATCTGGACCACCGGCGGGCCGACGTCTTCCTCGGGCTTGCGGTTCAGGCGCTGGGGCGCGCGTTCCTTCTTCGGACCGGGATCGTTCTTCGCGTCCGCATCCGGCTTGCGGTCCTGTTCCGGGGCCTTGTGCTCGTCCGTCATCAGAAGCCCACTCCCGAGAACACGATCGCGAACACGGCGTCGGCCAGGATCACCACCGTGATGGCGGTGACGACGGACGTCGTGGTGCCGCGGCCCAGGCTTTCCGTGTTCGGCTTGATGCGCAGGCCGAAGTGGCAGGACACCAGCGCGATCAGCATGCCGAAGGCGACGCCCTTGCCCAGGCCGATCGTGTAGTTCACCACCGGCACGGCCGAGGGCAGCTTCTGCAGGAAGTAGCGCGCCGACAGGCCCAGCTCGATCTTGGCCGACACCATGCCGCCGATGAGGGCCATCGCATCGGTCCAGACCACCAGCAGCGGCATCGCCAGCGCGAGGGCCAGCACCTTGGGCATGATCAGGCGGTAGCCGTGCGAGATGCCCATGACGAGCATGGCGTCGAGTTCCTCGGTGACCCGCATCACGCCCAGCTGCGCCGTGATCGAGGAGCCGGAGCGGCCCGCCACGAGGATCGCCGCCAGCAGCGGACCCAGTTCGCGGATCACGCTCATGCCGAGGATGTTGACCAGGTAGATGTCGCCGCCGAACATGCGCAGCTGCTGCGCCGACAGGTAGGACAGCACCACGCCGATCAGGAAGCCGACCAGCGCCGTGATGCCCAGCGCCTGGAAGCCGGAATGGTAGATGTTCGCCGAGATCTCGCGCCACGGTCCGCTGATGGGGTGGCGCAGGAAGCGGCCGATGTCCTGCACCACCTGGCCGATCAGGGTGATGAACCCCTTCAGGTGCTCGAAGAACGTCAATACGGCGCCCCCGAGCGAGATGACCCATTGCAGGGGACTGGTGCGGGTGCGCGGGAGCTGCAGCTTGCCGGCCTTTTCGATGCGCGCGAACAGGTCTTCCTGGCGCGGATCGAGCGTCAGGCGCTCGGGGCGGCGCTTGCCCCAGGCGTTCCAGAACATCTGGGCGCCGATGTGATCGAGGCTGGACACCTGCGACAAATCCCATTGCGCCGGCTTGCCGGCCAGCGCGCGCAACTTGCGCTCGACGTCCTTCATCGCGCCGCGCTCGGTCAGCGCATGGACCTGCCATACGCCGCGCGCCACCACGGATTGCTCCGTGCCGGATCCTGGATGTTCGATGGTTAACGTTGGCGCATTTTCAATCCCCATTACGCCAGTGTAAAAGAGAATCGCGGGCGCCGCCAGCCGCGCTACGGTAGGGCTGTGCGGGGCCGCCCGGCGCCGGCCTGCCTGCGGGATCAGGCGGCCAGGTGGCGTACCTGGCGCTCGGGGGCGGCGGCCTTCCTGTCCGCGGCCTTGTCGATCGGCTTGTCGGCCGGTCGGTGTGCAGCGCCGGCGTAGTCGCTGGCCAGCAGGGCGGCGGCGTCCTGCGGCGCCATACCGCGCTGCTGCAGCCATTCCTGCACCAGCTTCGCCAGGCGCTCCAGCGCGATGCGGTGGGTGGCGTCGGTCTTCGTGTACATCCAGTCCGAGAACGCCATGAAGTTGGCGAAGGGGCTGGCTCCCAGCAGTACCTTGACCGTATGGGCGAAGCGGCCCGAGTTGGCCACCAGGTCCCA
>DAMAFT010000873.1:0-1950 GCA_031995805.1 Massilia sp. | reverse complement strand
TGACGCTCCTGTTCCGCAACTACTACGCCTCGGTGCCGCACGAGCTGTTCCAGGCCGCGCGCATCGACGGCGGTGGCTTCTGGCGCATCTTCCTGCAGGTGATGCTGCCGATGTCGCTGCCCATCGTGGTGGTGGCCGCGATCATGCAGGTGACCGGCGTGTGGAACGACTACATCCTGGGCCTGGTGTTCGCCGGGCGCGACAACCTGCCGATGACGGTCCAGCTGAACAACGTGATCAATACCACCACCGGCACGCGCCTGTACAACGTCAACATGGCGGCGACGATCCTGACCGCGCTGCTGCCGCTGGCGCTGTACTTCGTGTCGGGCCGCTGGTTCGTGCGCGGCATCGCCGCCGGCGCCGTGAAAGGATGAGCCGGATGGCCAACGTGACCCTGCGGGGCCTGCACATTCGACTCGGCGACAAGTCGGTCATCCGCGACCTCGACCTGCACGTCGAGCCGGGCGAATTCCTGGTGCTGCTGGGGCCTTCCGGCTGCGGCAAGTCGACCCTGCTACACAGCATCGCCGGCCTGGTCGAGACCAGCGCCGGCGCCGTCGAGATCGGCGGGCGCGACATGACCGGCGCCGACCCC
The DNA here is from genome assembly GCA_031995805.1 of Massilia sp. GTDB lineage: Bacteria > Pseudomonadota > Gammaproteobacteria > Burkholderiales > Burkholderiaceae_D > Telluria. The sequence goes on along the minus strand of DAMAFT010000873.1, from coordinate 1,352 downwards.
AGCGAGCGCGGGATCGGCATGGTGTTCCAGTCGTATGCGCTGTACCCGACCATGACGGTGGAAGCGAACATGTCGTTCGGCCTGCGCATCGCCGGCACGCCGAAGGACGAAATCCGCCGGCGCGTGCGCGCCGCCGCCGAGATGCTGCAGCTCGATGCGCTGCTGTCGCGCAAGCCCGCGCAGCTGTCGGGCGGCCAGCGCCAGCGCGTGGCGATCGGCCGCGCCCTGGTGCGCCAGGCCGACGTGCTGCTGTTCGACGAGCCGCTGTCGAACCTGGACGCCAAGCTGCGCGCCGAGCTGCGGCGCGAGCTGAAGCTGCTGCACCACCGGCTCGGCTCGACGATGATCTACGTGACCCACGACCAGGTCGAGGCGATGACGCTGGCCAGCCGCATCGTCGTCATGCGCGGCGGCGAGATCCAGCAGGTCGGCTCGCCGCTGGAAGTGTACGAGCGGCCCGCGAACCGTTTCGTGGCCGGCTTCCTGGGTGCGCCGGCGATGAGCTTCGTCGACGGCGCGCTGGACGGGCGCGGCGGCTTCGCGGCCGACGGCCTGTCGCTGCGCCCGGCGCCCGGCTGCCTGGCCGGCGCGCCGCCCGGGCAGGCGCGCGCCGCGGTGCTGGGCGTGCGCGCCGAGCACGTGCGCCTGGCGGACCCGGACGAGGAGGGCGCCCAGCGCGGCACGGTGGCACTGGTCGAGCCGATGGGCAGCCACCAGGTCGTGTGGATCCGCTGCGGCGCGCAGGATGGGGAAGGCGCGCAAGGCGGCGCCACCGTGGCCGCGCTGGTGCACGACCCGCGCGCGGCGGCGACGCTGGCGCCCGGCGCCCCGGTGGGTTTCGCGCTGGATGCCGCGCGCGTATCGCTGTTCGACCCGCAGTCGGGCGAGCGCTTGTAAGACGATGCAAAGAATGGTGCAGCGGGCGGCGGGCATACGGTATGCTTCGGCTGGGCCGCGGGGCCGCATGGATGAAATGAGGATCGATCAGTGGCAACCATCAAGGACGTAGCGAAGCTGGCCGGCGTCGGCCTGGGAACCGCATCGCGCGTGGTCAGCGGCAAGGGCTCGGTATCCCCGGCCACGCTGGCGCGCGTGCGCAAGGCGATCGACGAGCTGGGCTTCCGGCCGTCGCACGCCGCGCGCGCGCTGCTGTCCGGCAGCAGCCGCATGGTCGGGGTCTACATCCCGGTCCTGTCCGGGACCTTCTATACGCCGATCCTGCAGATCATCGACACCGAGCTGCGCGCGGCCGGCGTGCACATGGTGCTGGCGTTCGGCGTGGGCCTGGGCGACGAGCGGCGCCAGGCCGTCGAGGGCGTCGAGTTCCTGATCGAGCGCGGCTGCGACGGCCT
>DAMAFT010000872.1:0-1954 GCA_031995805.1 Massilia sp. | reverse complement strand
CGTTCGGCCAAGCTCGGTTGAGCCCGCGGTGCGGCGGCGGATGGCCGCCGCGCGCGCTGCCTGCCCGGCGGGTGGCCTCAGCGCTGGATCGTGCCGCCCGACAGGCTGACCCGGTCGCCGCTGCGGAAGTCCGGCGTGGCGTCCTGGGTGACGACCTGGGTGCTGCCGTCGTCCATGCGCAGCGTGATGCGGTAGCTCTGGCTGGGCGAGCTGCCGGTGGCGCCGGCGCTGCCGCTGCTGCCCATGGCCGCGCCATCGCCCTCGGTGCCGGTGGCGCCCTGGCGCTGCACCGGCTCGATGGCGGCGACGGTGGCGTTCGGGCTGGCGCTCGGCACCGCGGCGCCGGACTGGTCGTAGCCAGCGTTGCCGGAACTCCCTGCGCTGCCTGAACTCCCCGAACTGCCCGAGCTGCCCGCGCTGTTCCAGCCGCCGGAGCTGGCCGCGCCGATGCCGGCGCCGCCGTCGGACGTCGTGCCGCTGCTGCCCGAGCTGCTGCCGCTGCCGCTGCTGTCGGTGCCGCCGCGCCACTGGGCGCACGCGGACACGCCGAGGGCCAGCGCCAGCATGCCCGCCAGTAACACGCTCTGCTGTTGTTGCTTCATGATCGACTCCTTATGATGGGACAGTGTCAAGGCACCACGGACGCGGCGCGAGGCGGCGTGCCGCCTGCCGCCGCGGCGGAGCGCCCGCGGTTTCCGCTAGTCGGTATGTGACGATGCCGCGAGCCACTTCGGTAAGAGGCGCGCCGGTACGCCGCGTTCAGGCCGACTCGGGTTGGGCATGAGCCACGTCAAGCACGTGGCGATGGGGAAGGAGAGCGGCTCAGCGCCGGGCGTCAGCCGCCGGGGCCGGCAAGAGGCGCGCCAGCAGCAGGGACAGCAGCGCGCAGGTGAGGATCGCGGCGGCGCAGTCGACCGCCCAGTCGCGCACGTCGGCGCCGCGGTAGGGGAAGAAGCTCTGGACGAATTCGTCACCGGCGCCCATGGCGGCCACCGCCAGGATGGCCTTGCCGGAGCGCGCCAGCACGCCGCCGCCGCTGCCGAAGAAGCACAGGCAGGCGAGTACGGCATAGGCGGTCGAATGCAGCACCGCACCGGAGGCATACTGGCCGATGTCGGCGCGCGCGCCGGGGATCGAGCCGGCGACCAGGATCGCCAGGTACATGACGATGGCGGCGGCGATGCAGAGGCGGCGCAGGCGGGAATCGCGCAACAGGGTGGACAGCAGGTCGGTCATCGGCGGGCGTACGGAAAAACGGCCACCTTACCACGGTTGCGGGAAAGCCCGCATGTCCCTGCGTGTGCGGGAAGGTGCGCGGGAAGGTGCGCGGGAACGCGCGCGCAGGCGCACGAAACCCGCGGCGCCGGAATCCGGCGCCGTCATGCCGCGTCGCGCACCGGCGGGCGCGGCGGCGGCGTCAGATCGTGAGTGCCGGCTTGCCGTCCTGGTAGTGGGCGTCGAAGCAGCTGGCGCAGTCCGGGCAGAACAGGTGGGCCATGCGCACCGCCGACTGGCGCAGCACCAGCTTCAGGTGGCCGCTGCGGCATTTTGGACAGGTTTCGCGGACGGTGCCGAAGGTCAGGAGTTGCAGCGGCTGCGCGTCGTCCTCGAGGTGGTCGATGACCATGCGCGGGTTCAGTTCGCTGAGCACCAGGCAGTCGCCGGACTCGGCACGGCGGCGCGATGCGCCGGATGACTGGGGTGGCGACATCGTCTCGTGTACAGGTGAAGTCATTGGATGGATTCCCTATGTGATGGTGTCTGGACCCCCGTGCAATCGTGAAATATCGCACGGTGCAAATTTCATCATAGCTGAATATGGTCTTGCTGCAAGCTCGACCGTGGAACTTTTTGTGCGCTGCGTGGTGAGCGGAAACAAGAAATGCGGCAAAAAAAATGCCCGCCAACGGAGGACGGGCACAACCCAAGATCGGGCCAAGAGACGCGGAAACCG
>DAMAFT010000871.1:0-1959 GCA_031995805.1 Massilia sp. | reverse complement strand
AGTTCCGTAGGCTTGTAACCCGTGACTTGCAGCCCATTCCGCGCCGCCTCCATCCATGCCGCACGCCGAAAGCTTTCGGTTCCCTTGACGGTAATGCTGTTCCAGCCGCGTTCCCTTGCAATATCGATGAGCGCAACGACCACCTCTGGATGCTCCCCCCTCGTCGCCAGGCGGACCCCGCGGTCGACGAATGCTGGCGAGCGGTCGGGGAAATAATATTCGCTGTCAACCTTCAGGAACTTCCTGAGCACGGAGTCGGGGACGGCCGTCGATGCAGTGGCTGTTTCCTGCGCTTTCGCGGAGTCCTTCTCGGAAGTACGCGTGGAATCCGATTTTCCGATATCGGTTTCCAGTGCCTGCCGCGCCAGCTCGGGCGCGATCTTCTCGAACTCGATCTTGTACGCCGGCTGGGAATTCAGGTTGCCCTTGACCGCTTCGAGGACGATCTTGCGGGCCACCGCATCCTTTACGGCCTCCAGTGCCCCGACGTCCAGTCGGGCAAAGTCCGCAGTCGTTCCGCCCGGCAATATCTCCTTCTTGGGCTCCTTGAGCGCACGCGACCGCTCCAGCACCAAACGCACGACTCGCTGGTCATCCTCGTCCTGGAACGACGTTGCACCAATCTCTTTCGACGTCTTCTGGATATCCGGGCCTTCCTCGATCGAATTCCGCCGAGCTGCCTTGCTGGATCGGGAACTGGCAGCTTTCGTCTCCGCCGATGCCTTCGTCGCGGCTGCCTCAGAAGCCGGCTTTCCGGCGTGTTCGCCTGCATCATTTGATTGCACATCCACCGAGCCAGTGTCGCGAGCAATGCGAGACAATGCATCGTTACGGGCCTGCGCCGTACGCTGCAACCTGGCGTGCTGCCAGGCGGACCGCTGTTCCAGCGCATGCTGGTATGCCACGTGCTGCTGCATGAACTCGATGCCTTCGCGTGTCACGACGGGCGCCGGGGGCAACGGCGGTGGGCGATCAGCGCCCTGCCGGGCCAGATCGCTTGCTGCATCCTCCGCAGCCGGTACAGCGGCGTTGTCCGGCGCCGTCACCAGGATGTTTTTCGCCTTCGCACTTCGGGACCGCGAACGCGTACTTTTCGCCTCGGCCGGCTCCTGCCCCGTCTCCGCCGCCTTCGTCCTGGCGCCTGAACGACGTTTCGGCTTCGTGGCCTCGCCACTGGCAGCCATGTCCGTCCCCGGTGATTCGGCCGATGACGACGCTCCCGCGCCCGGCTCCGACAAGTTCCCGATGCTGCCATTCGTCTGCTCTTCGTTCATGTCATTGCTCCTGAGAGGTTTCAACGGCCTTCATGAATGAACCAAACGTCTTCGCGAGGTCGTCATCGGTGACCGGCTCGCCTTTCGGCAGTTCGACCTTGGAAAAATCGACCGCGTAGGCGGTCAGGTCCAGGGCACCGAGCTTCCCGAAATCCGCCGGCGCCACCGACCGCGCCGGGGCCGGGCCACCTGCAGGCGCTATGCTCCCCTCCTCCGGCGCCGCGATCACCTGCGGCATCGCGACCTCGATCGGCCTGATCGCAGGAACCGGCAGGTTTGCCCGCTTTGCGAACAGGCCAACCTTCCAGAACCAGATCTTCCTGCACAGGATCGGCAGCATGCCTTCGACGGCGATGATCTCGTTGTCCTTGCCCATCTGCTTGACTTCCTGCGGATTCATCAGCGGCCGCGCCGAGTGCGATACGGTGCTGCTTCCTCCGCCGGACTTGCCCGCGAACGTGAACCGCTGGCGCGAGCGCGAGACCACCTCGGCCGTGTAGGTGCCGAGCATGCGCGAGATCTCCTCGGCGTACTTCTGCTCGCGCGGCGCATAGACCACCGACGCGCCACAGCAGCTCATGATGGTCTCGGCGCCGTCCGCACCGTACACCTGGCGCAACTGCGACACCGCCTGCACGATGATGAACGGCCGCAGGCCGTATCCACCCATCAGGCCGATCGAATT
>DAMAFT010000870.1:0-1964 GCA_031995805.1 Massilia sp. | reverse complement strand
CGCCCTCGCCCGGCTTGGCGCCCTGCGCCATCTTGATCTGGATCTGGTCGGCCGAGTTCAGGTACTCGGCGGTGACGCCGAAGCGGCCCGACGCCACCTGCTTGATCTTCGAACGCAGCGAATCGCCTTCCTGCAGCGGGATGTCGGCAGCGACGCGGTCCTTGCCCAGGATCGACGCCAGGGTCTCGCCCTTGCTGATCTTGATGCCCTTGAATTCGTTCACGTAGCGCAGCGGGTCCTCGCCGCCTTCGCCGGTATTGCTCTTGCCGCCGATGCGGTTCATGGCGACGGCGAGCGTGGCATGCGCCTCGGTCGAGATCGAGCCCAGCGACATCGCGCCGGTGGCGAAGCGCTTGACGATTTCCTTGGCCGGCTCGACCTCGTCCAGCGGGATCGCCCTGGCCGGATCGATCTTGAACTCGAACAGGCCGCGCAGGGTCAGGTGGCGCTTGCCCTGCTCGTTGATGATCTGGGCGTATTCCTTGTACGTGTTGAAGCTGTTGGCGCGCGTCGAATGCTGCAGCTTGGCGATGGCGTCCGGCGTCCACAGGTGGTCTTCGCCGCGCACGCGGTAGGCGTACTCGCCGCCGACGTCCAGGCTGTTGGCCAGGACCGGATCCTTGCCGAAGGCCAGCGCATGCAGGCGCAGCGCCTCTTCCGCCACTTCGAACAGGCCGATGCCTTCCACGGCCGACGAGGTGCCCTTGAAGTACTTGTCGACCAGCGACTTGTTCAGGCCGACGGCTTCGAAGATCTGGGCGCCGCAGTACGACATGTAGGTCGAGATGCCCATCTTCGACATCACCTTCATGAGGCCCTTGCCGATCGCCTTGGTGTAGTTGGTGTGGACCTTGTCCACGGCGATCTCGTGCGGCAGCGTATGCGCCAGCTCGGCCAGCGTTTCCAGCGCCAGGTACGGGTGCACGGCTTCGGCGCCGTAGCCGGCCAGCAGGGCGAAGTGGTGGGTCTCGCGCGCCGAGCCTGTCTCGACGACCAGGCCGGTCGAGGCGCGCAGGCCGCGCATCACCAGGTGCTGGTGGATGGCCGACGTGGCCAGCAGCGCGGGAATCGCCACCTGTTCCGACGACAGCGCGCGGTCCGACACGATCAGGATGTTGTGGCCGGACTTCACCGCGTCGACGGCTTCCGCGCACAGCGAGGCCAGCGACGCCTCGATGCCTTCCTTGCCCCAGGCGACCGGGTAGCAGATGTTCAGTTCATACGACTTGAACTTGCCGCCCGTGTGCAGGCTGATGTTGCGCAGGCGCGCCATGTCGTCGAAGCCGATGACCGGCTGCGACACTTCGAGGCGCATCGGCGGGTTGACGTTGTTGGTGTCGAGCAGGTTCGGCTTGGGGCCGATGAAGGACACCAGCGACATCACCATCGCTTCGCGGATCGGGTCGATCGGCGGGTTGGTCACCTGCGCGAACAGCTGCTTGAAGTAGGAGTACAGCGGCTTCAGTTTGTTCGACATCACCGCCAGCGGCGAGTCGTTGCCCATCGAGCCCGTGGCTTCCTCGCCCAGCACGGCCATCGGCGCCATCAGGAACTTCAGGTCTTCCTGCGTGTAGCCGAACGCCTGCTGGCGGTCGAGCAGCGACAGCGCCGTCTTCTCGCCCTGCGCCGGCGCGTCCTTGGCACGGTTGCTGGACAGCTGGGATTCCGACAGCCTGATCTCGCCCAGCTTGATGCGCACCGACTTGATCCAGGCTTTATAGGGCTTGGCGTTCGAATAGGTGTCCTTGAGTTCCTTGTCGTCGATGATGCGGCCGGCTTCGAGGTCGATCAGGAACATCTTGCCCGGCTGCAGGCGCCATTTCTTGACGATGCGCGATTCGGGGATCGGCAGCACGCCCGATTCCGACGCCATCACGACCAGGTCGTCGTCGGTGACGACGTAGCGGGCCGGACGCAGGCCGTTGCGGTCCAGCGTGCCGCCGATGTGGCGGCCGTCGGTGAAT
>DAMAFT010000869.1:0-1966 GCA_031995805.1 Massilia sp. | reverse complement strand
CGGCATGGCGCTGCTGGGCCGGCCGCTCGACCTGCGCCGCTGCCTGGTCAACCTGATCGACAACGCCGTCAAGTACGGCCATGCGGCCAAGGTGACGGTGGACCGCATCAACGGCGCCGCGCGCATCCGCATCCGCGACGCCGGCCCCGGCATCCCGGACGGCGAACTGGCGCGCGTGTTCGACCCGTTCTACCGCGTCGAGACCTCGCGCTCGCGCGAGTCCGGCGGCACCGGCCTGGGCCTGACGATCGCACGCAACATCGCCGAGCAGCACGGCGGCAGCATCGCCCTCGCCAACCATGCCGAAGGCGGACTCGAAGTGACGCTGATGCTGCCGGAGTACTACCCGGGCAAATAAGCAACAGTCAGGCAACAAGCAGGCAACAAGCAGTCAATAACAACAATTCGACATATTGGCGTCATTCCCGTATGCGACAATCCGCGCGGAGATCGGCGTCATTACAGCCGGAAGCATCCTCATCGCATACACGAAGCCGCGCGACAGCGGCACAGGGAATGGAATGAAAAACAAGAATCTCATACTCGTCGCCGCGGTCCTGGCCGTCGGCGCGGGGGCCTGGTACGTCAACCACGGATCGGGCACGCATGCCGAGGCGGGCGCCACCAGCGCCCAGCACGGGCAGGGTGCGCAAGGCGGGAAGGGCGGCCAGCCGCCGGCCGTCGTCAACGTCGTGGCGCCGCGGCGCGAAGACGTGCCGGTGCTGCAGCAGGCCAACGGCACCGTGACGCCGATCCGCACCGTCGACCTGCATCCGCAGACCACCGCCACCATTCGTGAAGTGCACATCAAGGAAGGCCAGTTCGTGCAGGCCGGCCAGCTGATGTTCTCGCTCGACGACCGCGCCGACCGCGCCAACCTCGACAAGGCCCAGGCCCAGGTCGCGCGCGACCGCGCCCAACTGGCCGACCTCGAGCGCCAGTACCAGCGCAGCCAGGACCTGTTCGCGCAGAAGTACATCGCCCAGAGCGCCGTCGACACGCTGCGCGCCCAGGTCGACCAGGCGAAAGCGACCCTGCAGTCCGACATCGCGGCCGCGCGCGCCAGCAGCGTCGCCACCAGCTACACGGCCATCCGCGCGCCGATGGCCGGCCGCGTGGGCGGCATCGCCGTCTACCCGGGCAGCCTGGTGCAGCCGGCGACGTCGCTCACCAGCGTCACCCAGCTCGACCCGATCACCGTCGCCTTCACCCTGCCGGAATCGAGCCTGCCGGCCCTGCTGGCGGCGGGCAAGCGCGGCAAGGTCGAGGTGCAGGCCCTGCCGGGCGCGGGCATGGCGCCGGTCAAGGGCGTGCTCAGCTTCGTCGACAACACGGTCGACCCGACCTCCGGCACCATCAAGGTGAAGGCCGAGTTCGACAACCGCGAGATCACGCTGTGGCCGGGCCAGTACGTCAGCACCCGGGTCACCGTGCAGACCATCAAGGATGCGGTGGTGGTGCCGCAGAACGCCATCATCACGAATGCCCAGGGCACCTTCGTGTACGTGCTGGACCAGGACCACGCCGCCCGCCAGGTGGCGGTGCAGCGCCTGCACGGCTTCGGCCTGGACGCGGCCGTCAGCGGCCTGGCCGGCACCGAACGCGTGATCACCGACGGCAAGCAGAACGTGCGCCCGGGCGCCAAGGTGCGCCTGGCCTCGGAGATGGGCAAGGACGGCCATGGCGAGTCGGGCGGCAAGCCGAAGACGGCCACCGTCGCCGCCACCCAGGGCTGACGCGCGATGAATATTTCGGAATTGTGCATCCGGCGGCCGGTGATGGTCGTGCTGCTGTCGCTCAGCCTGATCCTGGTCGGCGTGCTGGCCTACCTGAACATGCCGGTGGCCGCCCTGCCCAGCTATAACACGCCGGTCATCAACGTCAACGCCAACCTGGCCGGCGCCAGCCCCGAGACGATGGCCTCGTCGGTGGCGCTGCCGCTCGAGAAACAGTTCTCGACCATCCC
>DAMAFT010000868.1:859-1985 GCA_031995805.1 Massilia sp. | reverse complement strand
GGGATCGAGCACGCGCTGGAAGAACGAGATCAGGGGTATGTCATTGACTGTCATAAACGGCGATCAGAACTGCGCATTGGCCGACAGCGTCACGCTGTTCGACTTGAAACTGCCGGTGCCCAGCACCACCGATCCGCTGCGCTGCTGGTGCGCGACGCCGGCCGAGACCTGGATGGCCGGGCGCGGCGCCCAGGTCGCGCGCAGGCTGGCGGTGCGGATGGCATCGCGCAGGTCGCCCGAGCCGTCGAATTCGCGGCGCGCGTTGTAGTTGCGTTTTTCGTAGATGGCGTCGGCGTTGACCTTGATCTTGGCGGTGGCGTCCCACTGGGCGCCCACGCTGGCGCCCTTGTTCAGCGTATAGCTCACCAGCGTGCTTTCCAGCGGCGCGAAGTCGCGCCAGACCGAGGCGTTGTAGGTCATCTTGCCGCGCGGCTGGTAGGTCGCCTTGACCTTGCCGGCCGCGCCCTTGGTCTTGCCGGCGCCGAAGGACGGCTGGTCGCGCTGGGTGTAGCCGACCAGCGCATCGAAGCCGGTCGAGCCGGTGGCCTGGTACTTCACGCGCACCTTCAGCTCGTCCTGGTCGAAGTCGCTGCTGACCAGGGCGCCGTTGATCGGGCGGCCGTACGGATACTTGCCCTTGACCTTGCGCGCCACCAGGCCCACCGTGTTGCCGCTGCGCGCCAGGTAGCCCAGTTCGAGCTCGGAGGCATCCTCGGTGCGGTTGTTGAAGCGCTGGCTGAGCAGTTCGTACTCGTACTTGTCGCGCTGGAAGCCGGCGCGCACGCGCCAGGCCGAATGGAAGCGCCACGCGCCTTCCGCGTACTGGCTGCGGCTGGTGCGCAGGTTGCGCTCGTCGCTGCGGAAATCGGTGTACGGCGCCAGCACCTGCTGGTAGGTGGAACCGATCTTGCCTTCGAGGTGGTTGCCGAGCTGCCAGAACCAGTTCGCCTGGATGTCCTTGCCGTCATAGTTCAATTGCTTGAAATAATCGAAATCCGTCTTGGACAGCTTGGCGACGATGGAAATCCGCTGGCGGCTATAGGTCTTGTCGAAGATCAGGCCGCCTTCGCGCGTCCACCAGGAATCGGACAGGTGGCCGTCGAACCCCGGCTGCCCCTCGGGTACG
>DAMAFT010000868.1:0-849 GCA_031995805.1 Massilia sp. | reverse complement strand
CGGGTACGCGCAGCAGGTTGTCGTCATGGCCGTAGGCCACGCCGCCGTACACGTGCAGCGCATCGCGCGGGCCGGCGCCGGCCGGCAGGGCGAACAGGGTAAGGATCAGCAGGGCAAGGGGACGCGCGCGGAGGTTCGACATGGTAGGTATGTTTTTCTTGGGTTGAACGTGCCGGACGGCTACCAGAAGGACCAGCTGCCGGTCCGGACCACCCAGACGCCGAGCAGGCCATTGGTGACGGCGTGGGCCAGGATCGGCGACCACAGGTTGCGATGGCGCATGTACAGCAGGCTGTAGGCGATGCCCGCGACGATGCCGGCCAGCCACAGGTTGTGCTCGAAGCCGAACAGCACGACGGTCACGACGAACGACTTCACGCCGACCCTGGCCGGCGCGACGGTCTCGAAATCGGGGGCGGCGACCCAGCGCATCAGGAACGAGCGCCAGAACAGTTCTTCCATGATGGGCACCACCAGCGCGGCGCCGGCGATGCGGATGGCGACCAGTAGCCAGTCGACCTCGCCGCCGACGCGCGGATCGTAGCCGGCGGGCGAGCCGACGACCATCCAGCCGGTGGCGAGGTTGATCCACAGGACCAGCACGACGATGCCGGTGGCGAGCGCAGCCAGGATGGCGGAAAAGGAAAGACGGGGGGAAGCGGAATCGCCGTGCAGCTCGTGGTAGCGGCGCCAGAACAGCGCCAGCAGGCAGGCCACGAGGGCGATCTTGGCCGGGTACAGCCAGCGCAGCACGCTTGGTGCCGCGTCCAGGCGGCCGGCCACGTCGCCGACGACGATGAAGGCGAGGTAGGCCGCGAAGGGCAGGATGCGCGCCCAGGCCGCGCGGTT
>DAMAFT010000867.1:0-1986 GCA_031995805.1 Massilia sp. | reverse complement strand
TCATGGCGGGCCTCGTCATTCGTTGCAAACCCTCTATTGTAGCGCGCTCCGGGCGTGGTGCCGCCAGCGGCCGGCTGCGTCCATACGCCGCTGGCGCATGATTTCGGGTATATTTTTAGCCATTCGACAACTTGCAACGGATTTTCCCATGAAGCCATCCTTCATCACGCGCTGGACCGGCATGCTCGTCGGCGCCGTACTGGCCGGCGTCCTGCTCTCGGGCTGCGGCTACAACGAGTTCCAGGCCAAGGACGAGGCCACCAAGGCCGCCTGGTCCGAGGTCGTCAACCAGTACCAGCGGCGCGCCGACCTGATCCCGAACCTGGTCAACACGGTCAAGGGCTATGCCGCGCACGAGAAGGATACGCTGGAAGCCGTGACGCGCGCGCGCGCCGCCGCCACCAGCTTCCAGATCACGCCGGAAGTGCTGAACAACCCCGAAGCCTTCCAGAAATTCCAGCAGGTGCAGGGCCAGCTGTCGGGCGCGCTGTCGCGCCTGATGGCCGTCTCCGAGAGCTACCCGCAGCTCAAGGCCGACGCCAGCTTCCGCGACCTGCAGTCGCAGCTCGAAGGCACCGAGAACCGCATCACGGTGGCGCGCCAGCGCTACATCGCCTCGGTCCAGGAATACAATGTGCTGGCGCGCAGCTTCCCGACCAACCTGACGGCGATGGCGTTCGGCTACCAGCCCAAGCCCTCGTTCACCGTCGAGAACGAGAAGTCGATCTCGACGGCGCCGGCCGTCAACTTCGGCAAGTAAGCCGCTCATGCGACGCGCCCCGAACCCGCCATGACGCCGTTCCTGCGCCTGCTCTGGGCCTGCGCCCTGGCCGTCCTGCTCGCCGGGCAGGCCCATGCGCAAGCCGGCTTCAAGGACGTGCCGGCCCTGCAGGCACGTGTCACCGACCAGGCCGGCATGCTGACGCCGGACCAGCGCCAGCGCCTGGAAGCCGTGCTGGCCGACTACGAGGCGCAGACCGGCAGCCAGATCGCCGTGCTGCTGGTCAAGTCGACGGAACCGGAAGCCATCGAGCAATACAGCATCCGCGTCGCCGATGCCTGGAAGCTGGGCCGCAAGGGCGTCGACGACGGCGTGCTGCTGCTGGTCGCACGCGACAATCCGAAGGCGCTGCGGCGCCTGCGCATCGAGGCCGGCCGCGGCGTGCAGGGCGTGCTGACCGATGCCCAGTCCAAGCGCATCCTGCAGGACACGATCGCCCCGCATTTCCGCCAGGACGACTGGTACGGCGGCCTGGTCGCCGGCGTTGGCGCCATCGCCACGCTACTGAACCAGGAAAAATTTCCGGCGCCTGAAACGCAGCAGGCGCAACAGGCCCGGCAGGAAGACGAGGTCACCGGTCCCGGCATCATCGCCAGCATCTTCTTCATCGCCGTCGCCATCATCGTCGTGCGCGCCCTGTCCCGGCGCCGCCCGGGCCTGGCCCGCCCCGGCATCGGCGGCGCGGCGGGCAGCGGCTGGGACAACGCCGCCACCGGCATCATCCTCGGAAATATCCTCAGCAATATGAACAACGACCGCCACCGCGGCGGCGGTTTTTCCGGCGGCGGCTTCTCGGACGGCGGCGGATTCTCCGGCGGCGGCGGCAGCTTCGACGGCGGCGGCGCCTCGGGAGACTGGTGATGGAACGGCACAACCCCGTGCGGCGCACGCTGCGCCACCTGTTCAGCACCCGCACCGAGGCCGAGCGCGCCTTCCCGCAGGCGACGCTGGCCGCCCTCGGGGAGGCGATCGCGGCCGGCGAGCGCACGCACCGCGGCGAAGTGCGGCTGATCGTCGAGAAGGCCCTGCCCCTGTCCGCGGCCTGGTCGGGCGTCACCAGCCGCCAGCGCGCGCTCGCGCTGTTCGCCGACTACGGGGTCTGGGACACGGAAGAGAATTGCGGCGTGCTCGTCTACGTCAACCTGGCCGAGCACAAGGTCGACATCGTGGCCGACCGCGGTATCGACCGCCGGATCGACGCCGCC
>DAMAFT010000866.1:0-1988 GCA_031995805.1 Massilia sp. | reverse complement strand
GCCAGCAGATGCGCGCCGGCAGGCCCTGGAAGGCGATGCGTTCGCGCGCCATGTCGAGCCAGCGGTGCACGCGCGCGTGCTGCGGGAACAGCTCCTTGATCTTGTCGTCGGTCTTGCGGATGTCGTCCGGATCGCCGGACAGGGCCACCCAGCGGAACGGGCCGCGGCCCTCGCAGAACTGCGGGCGGATGTAGGCTGGCACGAAGCCGGGGAAGTCGAAGGCGTCGGCCACGCCGTGGTCGAGCGCGACCTGGCGGATGTTGTTGCCGTAGTCGACGGCGCGGGCGCCCAGGTCCTTGAAGTCGAGGATGGCGCGCACGTGGGCGGCGCAGGATTCGCCCGCCGCATGCCGCAGCTCGGCGTGGCGGGCCGGGTCGCGCTGGGCGTCGAGCCACTCCTCGACGCTCCAGCCGCACGGCAGGTAGCCGTGCACCAGGTCGTGCGCCGAGGTCTGGTCGGTGACGAGGTCGGGCACCAGGCCGCCCTGTTGCCGGGCGCGGCGCACCAGTTCGGGCAGCACCTCGGCGGCGTTGCCGAGCAGGCCGATCGAGACGGCCTCGCCGTGTTCCTTGTGGTCACGGACCATGGCCAGCGCCTCGTCGATGTCGCGCGCCTGCTTGTCGAGGTAGCGCGTGCGCAGGCGGAAATCGATGCTGCTCTGGCGGCACTCGACCGTCAGCGAGACGGCGCCGGCGAAGGTGGCCGCCAGCGGCTGGGCGCCGCCCATGCCGCCCAGGCCGGCCGTCAGCACCCAGCGCCCGGCCAGGTCGCCGCCGAAGTGCTGGCGGCCGGCCTCGGCGAAGGTCTCGTAGGTGCCCTGCACGATGCCCTGGGTGCCGATGTAGATCCAGCTGCCGGCCGTCATCTGGCCGTACATGAACAGGCCCTGGCGATCGAGTTCGTTGAAGTGTTCCCAGGTCGCCCACTTCGGCACCAGGTTCGAGTTCGCCAGCAGCACGCGCGGCGCGTCCGGGTGGGTCTGGAACACGCCCACCGGCTTGCCCGACTGGACCAGCAGGGTCTGGTCGTCCTCCAGTTCGCGCAGCGAGGCCAGGATCTGGTCGAAGCAGGCCCAGTCGCGCGCGGCGCGGCCGATGCCGCCGTAGACGACCAGGCGCTGCGGGTCTTCCGCCACCTCGGCGTCGAGGTTGTTCTGCAGCATGCGGTAGGCCGCCTCGGTCAGCCAGCTCTTGCACGACAGCTCGGCGCCGCGCGGGGCGCGGATGACGCGGGTGGGATCGAAGCGCGGGTCCTGCTGGGGCGACGTGGCACGGGTCATGGCGATTCCTCGGAAATGGACGCGCGGGGTGCGGCGGCACCCCGTCCTGGAATCAGTCTAGGTTGTCTATACAACCTCGTCAATCCATTTTTCGTGCCCTTGCGCGCTTACTTCTTGTAGACCTGGCGGCCGCCGACCCAGGTTTCCAGCACGCCGGTCTTGTCGATGTCGTACGGCGACATCTTGAACAGGTCGCGGTCGATGACGATGAAGTCGGCGTACTTGCCGGTCTCGAGGGAACCCAGCTTGTCTTCCTGGTGGCCGGCCCACGCGGCGTCGAGCGTGAAGCAGCGGAACGCCTCCTTCAGCGACATCTCCTGTTCCGGATACCAGCCGGCGATCGGCTGGCCGCCGGCGTCCTGGCGCGTGACGGCGGCGTGGATGCCGAAGAACGGATTCGGCGCCTCGACCGGGAAGTCGGAACCGCAGGCGATGCGCGAACCCTGCGCCAGGAAGCTGCGCCAGGCATACGCGCCCTTGATGCGGCCGGGGCCGACGCGCTGCTCGGCCATGTTCTTGTCCGAGGTGGCGTGGGTCGGCTGCATCGACGGGATGATGCCGATGGCGCGGAAGCGCGGGATGTCCTCGGGTGCGACGATCTGGGCATGCTCGATGCGGTGGCGCAGCCGCGCGCCCTGCTGCGCCGGGATCTCCCTGGCGAAGGTGTCGAGGATCTGCTTGTTGCCGGCGTCGCCGATCGCGTGGACGT
>DAMAFT010000865.1:0-1991 GCA_031995805.1 Massilia sp. | reverse complement strand
CACCGCCAGGCCCGCGCCCGCGACGGAAACGTTGCCGGCGGCATCGGCCTGGCGCACGGTGAGCGTGTGCTGGCCGTCGGCCAGCGGGCTGCTGGCGATGGTCCAATTGCCGCTGCCGTCGGCCGTCGTCTGGCCGAGCAGCGTGGTGCCGTCGGTGTCGTACAGCCGTACGGTGGCGTGGGCTTCGCCGGTGCCGCTGACGTGCGGCGCGGCGACGTTCGTGATGCCGTCCGTGGGCGAGCTGCCGCTGTCGTCCGCCGCGTCCACCGCGAACGTGGCGACCGCCAGCGGGGCGGTGTGGTCGAGCGAGTAGGTCTGCCCGCTCGTGTAGCCGCCGGAGAGCAGCGTGCCGCCGGCGTTCTGGACGGCGGCACCCGCCAGCACGTCCAGGCGCAGCGTGCCGTCGCCGGCGATGTCCTTGACGGTGACGGTATAGGTGGTGCCGCTGCCGGTGACCGAATCGATGGTGCCGCTGGCGTTGCCGCTGGTGCTCAAGCCGAAGCTGTTCGCATCGACGCCGGTGACCGCCTGGTCGAAGGTGACGGTATAGGTGACGGTGCTGGCCGCCGCCGGCGCCAGCGGGTCGGCGGAGGCGGCCCGTTCGATCGAGGCCACGTGCGGCGCGTCGATCACTTCGAAGCTCAGCGCCTTCATCGCTGCGTTGCCGGCGGCGTCGGTGGCCTTGACATAGACGTGGTAGACGCCCGGGGCGAGGTTCTGCGCGGCCACCAGGCCGGCGCCGGAAACGGTGAACTTGCCGTTGTCGGCGTCGGCCGAGCCGCCCGGCGCGGCGGCGAGCGTGTAGGTTACCGCGTGCGCGTCGGTGGACGCCAGCGTGGCGACGGTGGCACCGCTGCCGGCCTGGGTGATCGGCAGGGCAGCGCGCGACAGGCCGATGGCGGTCGGGGCGGTCGTGTCGACCTGGTATTCCAGGCCGCCGGATGCCGGCGATTCGTTGCCGGCGGCGTCGGTCTGCACGGCCTTGAGGGTGTGTGCGCCTTCATCGAGGGTGCTGCTGGTGATGCTCCAGTTGCCGCCGGCGTCGGCGGCGGTGCTGCCCAGCAGCGTGGTGCCGTCGGTATCGTACAGCTTGATCTTGGCGTAGGCCTCGGCATGGCCGTCGATGCGCGGCGTGGCGACGTTGCTGATGCCGTCGGTGGCGCTGCCGCCGCTGTCGTCGGCGGCCTTGACGGCGAGCGCGGACGGGGCGGCGGGGAGCGTGTGGTCGACGGTGAAGGTTGCGCCACCTGTGTAGCCGCCCGTGATGGCGCTGCCGCCGGTCGACTGGATGCCGGTGCCGGTGCCGTTCAGGTCCAGGCGCAGCGTGCCGTCGCCGGCGACGCCGGTCACGGTCACCGTGTAGGTCTTGCCGCTGCCGGAGATCGCGCCGACCGTGCCGGCGGCCGTGCCGGTCGCGGTCAGTGCGAAGTCCGATGCGTCGACACCGGTGACGTCCTGGTCGAACGTGACGGTATAGTCGATCGACGTGGCCGTCGCCGGCGCGGTTGCCGTCGCACTCGCGGCGCGCACGATGCTGGTGACGGACGGGGCGTCGACGACGTTGATGGTGAAGACCTGGAAGGAGTCGTTGCCGGCGGCATCGGTCCCGCTCAGGTAGATGTGGTAGGCGCGCGCCGCCAGGTTTTGCGCGGCCACCAGGTTGTTGCCGGAAATCGTGAACAGGCCGTTGTCGGCGTCGATCGTGCCGTTGCCGACGGCGAAGCCGTACTGGACCGCGGTGAGGTCGACGGACGACAGCGTGGCGACGGTGGCGCCGTTGGTCGCGGTGCTCTTCTGCACGCTGGATGTGCTCAGCGCCATGTTCGTCGGTCCGACCGTGTCGACCGTGACGGTAAACGGCGCCGAAGCCACCGATTTATTGTCGGCGATGTCGGTCTGCTTCGCGGTCACGGCATGCGCGCCCTGCGACAGCGTGCTGCTGGTGATGCTCCACTTGCCGTCGCTGCCGGCCATGGTCGAGCCGAGCAGGG
>DAMAFT010000864.1:0-1994 GCA_031995805.1 Massilia sp. | reverse complement strand
AGGAGGTGTAGCCGGCGCCGAAGTCGTCCAGCGCCACCTTCACGCCGAAGTTGCGCACCTCGTCGATGAAGCGGCGCGTGTTGTCCAGGTCGTGCAGCGCCACGCTCTCCGTGATCTCGATGCACAGGCGGCCGGCCATGTGCTCGTGGCGCGCCAGGATCTCCAGCGTGTCCTGCACGAAGCGCTCGTCGTTGAGCGAGGCGCCCGACAGGTTCATGCAGACGAAGCGCGTGTTGGCCAGCGCCTCGGCATGGTCCTCGATCCAGGCCAGCACGGTCGACAGCACCCAGCGGTCGACCACGCCCGCGCGGCCGCTCTTCTCGGCGGCGGCGATCAGCGGGCCGGCCGGCATGGTGCGGCCGTCGGCTTCGCGCATGCGCAGCAATACCTCGAAGTTCAGCGACTCGTACGGCGCCGACAGCGACATGATCGGCTGCATTTCCAGGAACATGCCTTCGGTGGCGTTCGGGCCGGACAGGCGCGCCACCAGGTCCAGTTCGCGCTCGCGCTCCTGGAACGCGCCCGAGCCGCAGTCGTACACCACCAGGCCGTCGAAGTGGCCGTCCTTGGCTTCGCGGCAGGCGCGGTCGGCGGTCGACACGGCATCCTTCAGCGCCACGCCCGGCGCCAGCTCGACCAGGCCGCACGAGCCGCGCACGTGGAAGGCCTTGTCGCCGACGCGGTACGGCGTGCCGCCGATGCGGTCGACGATGCCGCGGCAGATCAGCGACGCCAGCGGGATCGCCGTATCGGGCATGACGATCACGAACTCGTCGCCGCCGACGCGGCCGATCTGCTGGCCGGCGGCCAGCATCGTCTCCATGCGCTCGCACACCTGCTTGAGCACCTCGTCGCCGGCGCCGTGGCCGAACAGGTCGTTGATCAGCTTGAAGCGGTCGAGGTCGATGTAGGCCAGGGTCAGGGGCTTGGCGCGGTCCAGGTCGTGGAACATCTTCTCGATGCCGCGCCGGTTGAAGACCTTGGTCAGCGGGTCGTTGTCGGCCATGAAGCGCAACTGCTCGGTGGCCTTGTATTTTTCCGTCACGTCCTGCAGCACGGCCTCGATGCGGCCGCGCGCCAGCGTGGCGCTGACCATGAAGCGCTGGCTGCCGTCGCGGCTGGCGATCTGCATCTCGGCCTCGCTCTGCACGTGCACCCGCTCGTGCAGCTCGATCCACAGCGTCTCGGCGAAGAACTGCTTCCACGCCGTGCGGCCCGGCACGATCGCCGCGATGTCGAGCATCTTCAGCATGGCCGGGTTGGCGCTCAGGAAGTGGCCGTACATGTCGAGCGTGAACAGGCCGACCGGCATCGCCTCGTAGGCGTGCTCCAGCTTCTGCTGGGCTTCCATGCGCTTCTCGGTTTCCATGCGCATCTGCTCGGCCACGGCCAGCGAGGCCAGCAGGCTCGATGCCAGCGCCGCCGTCACGCTGTTGATCACGCCGATGACTTCGCGGATGCCGAGCGCCGCCGAGATCACCTCGGCCAGCGAGGCCAGGAAGGTGACGGCGAACGAGGCCGCGAACCACGTCGCCGCGCGGTTCGGCGTGACGACGATGATCTTCAGCAGGCCGATCGTCATCGCCGAGAAGCAGCACACCAGGATCACCCACAGCATCGGCAGGAAGGTCCGGTACGGCAGGAAGATCGCCGCCGCCAGCATCGGCAGGCACAGCCACTGCATGACGCGCATCGGCACCAGGTAGCGCATCTCGGCCAGGTGCTCGCGCAGCAGCGCCTGGTACAAGGTCAGCGTGGAGATGCCGTACAGCGCGATGGTGATCGCACGCAGGGGCAGCAGCCAGTCGGCCGGCACTTCCTGGCCCAGCCACTGGATGTCCCAGCCGGCCGACAGCGCGCCGATGCGCAGGTTGAGGATCAGCCAGCCGGCCAGCAGCAGGTACAGGCGCTGGCGGTTGATCAGCGCCGTGATCACGACGAACAGGGCCAGCACGATCATGCCGCCGTCGAGCAGGCCCGATTTGCGGTGGTAT
>DAMAFT010000863.1:0-2000 GCA_031995805.1 Massilia sp. | reverse complement strand
GGTTCAGCGGCAGGGGTTCGAACGGCTCCAGGCCGTCGACGTCGAAGCTCACCTGGCGGCGGTGCCAGCGGCGCCATCCGCCCGAGGCGCGCAGGTTCACGTGGAAGTCGGCGAAGCCGTCGTCGCGCAGCGGGTAGTCGCCGTACAGCAGGGCGATGCCCTCGGCGACCTGCGCGATCGGCGCACGGATGCGGCTGACGAAGGGACCGGTCTCGACGGCCAGGCCGGGACCGGCCAGGCGCCGCTCGAGCTCGGCGGGTGTCAGCGTCGCGACGGTCGGCGGTGCGGCCGTCAGCATGGGGATGGGACGATCAGCCAGAGGCGCTGCAGGAGCTGCAGCAGCTCGCCGGTCTCGAAACCGGCATCGGCGGGATCGACGTCGAATTCCGCTTCCAGCATGGCCGTCAGCGCGGCGCGCGTGGCCGGGCCGCGCGCCAGGGCAAGGAGGATCTCGATGGCGGGGCCGCCGAGCAGGTGGGTGTCGCCGGAGAGGTCGTTGTACAGCACGTACTCGTCGTTGCCCTGCCCATCGTCCCACTGGCGGAACTGCAGCGCCTGTTCGGGACGCAGGCGCCAGGTAGCGCCGGCACTCACGCGCTGGCCATGGTCCCGCTCAGGTACACGACGATCTCGCGGGAATCCCATTTCTGCCCGGCGATCGGCGCGTAGTAGCCCTGCAGGCACCACTCGTTCCAGATCTGCTGCACCATGGACGTGGTCAGGAAGCTCGTATACCCGGCGGCCGCGTTCAGGTAGGCCGCCATGACGTAGCGGCCGAGGTTGTCGTTGGACCAATCGACGAAGTTGAGGCCGGAAAGCAGCACTTTGACATCGAACAGGGCATAGGCGGCCCCGTTCTTGGTGCACGAGAAATAGGTCTTGAAGTCGTTCGAATCGCAGCCGCCCGGCCGTGCGCGCGTCGACCACCAGCGCGGTCCCTGGCCGCTGCAGACGGGCGCCTCGCCGCGGTAGCTGACCTTGCCGTTCAGCTTGTTCTGGTTGATGACCGAAAAGGCGGCCGACGGCGCCATGCCGCAGAATTGCGTGGCCATGCCCGGGGTGCTGTGCAGCGTCATCAGCACGCCGGCGGCGCCGGCGCCCGCCCTGGCGAAGCGGCGCCGCGACGCACCCTTGGCCGACAACCCATCGGCGGACGCGGGCGCCACGGAGTCCGCTCCGGAATCCGGTGCGTCGCCTGCGTTGTCCTGCGGGTCACGGTCTTGGTCAGCCACTTCGGGTCCTCGTCGGTCGTAAAAAGGTCGGGCAATCCGTACAATGCCAGATTCCTTGAGGGCAAGCAATCCTCGTGCCACTCGCTGGCGGCTAAAAACAACGCCGTAAAATCAGTGCCTTAGCATGCTTCCAACAGTGCCGCCCACGGTGGTGGCGGCATCCCTGTAAAAAAAACCGACAGGCCGTCAGAAATAACTTTCCGGGATGACAAGCACGTCGCCCGGTTGCATGCGCACGTTGGCCGAGATGTCGCCTTCCTTGATCAGGTCGTCGAGGCGCACGTTGAACTTCTGCTGCCTGCCTTCGACGGTGCGGATCAGGCTGGCCCGATTGCCGGCCGCGAACTCGGTGGTGCCGCCGACGGCGATCAGCACGTCCATCAGGCTCATCTCGTTGCGGTAAGGCAGTGCCTGGGGCCGCGCGGCCTGGCCGATGACGCGGATCTGTTCGCTGTAGTTGCCGACGAAATTGGTGACCACCACGGTGACTACCGGCTGCTGGATGAACTTTGCGAGTGCCTTCTCGATGTCGCGCGCCAGTTCCGTCGAAGTCTTGCCGGCGGCCGGCAGGTCTTCGACCAGCGGGGTCGTGATCTTGCCGTCCGGACGCACTGGCACCGCCATCGACACTTCCGGATTGCGCCAGACGATGATGTTGACGGTATCGCCGGGGCCGACCCGGTATTCCGGGGCGCTGGCCTGGGTGTCGACCGGCTGCGGGGCGCGCGTCGCGCAACCGCCCAATGCCAGCGCGCACGCGGCCGCGAG
>DAMAFT010000862.1:0-2001 GCA_031995805.1 Massilia sp. | reverse complement strand
TGATCCGCCGGCGGCGCCCGGACGCCCTGTTCATCCAGAGCGAATCGACCGAGTATTTCCATCCCTGCGAACCGGACGCGGTGCAACTGGTGGACGCCATCAACCAGATCCGCTTCCTGACGCTCGACCTGAACTACGGCCACCCGCTCGACCCCGCCACGCGCACCTTCGTGCACGAATGCGGGATGACCGAAGAGGAATGCCGCTTCTTCGAGCAACACGCGCTGCGCCGCAACTGCGTGCTGGGCACCGACTACTACGTCACCAACGAGCACTACGTGATGCCCGACGGCGAGCGCCACGCGGCCGGCGAGCTGCTCGGCTACACCACCATCACGCGCCAGTACTACGAGCGCTACGGCCTGCCCGTCATGCACACGGAAACCAACCGGGACGAGGGCCCGCGCGGCGACGAGGCCGCCGCCTGGCTGCGGCGCCAGTGGTCGCAGATGCTGAGCCTGATGCACGCGGGCGTGCCGATGGTGGGCTTCACCTGGTACTCGCTGACCGACCAGGTCGACTGGAACGACTCGCTGCGCTTCATCGAAGGACGCGTCAACGCGCGCGGCCTGTTCGACCTGGAACGCAACATCCGCGACGCGGGCCGCGAGTACGGCAAGCTGATCGCCGACTGGAAGGGCAGCCTGGCATCCTTCGACGACCTGGAACCGGATCCGCTGGTGGCCGTCAACCACCGGCCGGACGCCGGCGCCGTCACCGACAACCTGCGGCGGCTGCTGATGCAGATGGATACGCACGACGCCGACAAGCCGGAATAGCGCCCGGCGCCGCGCGCCGTTCAGCCCTGGCGGTGCACGTCGCGACACAGCAGCATGTCGGTGACGCGCTCCGGCTTGTCGCCGTCGAAGCCGAGCACCGGCGCGCGCTCCGGCGGATTGCACCAGGTCCCGAACAGCATGTCCCACAGCGGCAGGCCGTAGTTCTGGCGGTGGTGGCCAAGCTGGTGGTGCACGGTATGCATTTCCGGGCGCTGCACGATGTAGCCGAGCCAGGTCGGCGTGCGCAGGTCGCTGTGCAGGAACAGGTCGAACAGGCCGGTCAGCAGCAGCGCGATGGCGGCAGCGACCGGGCTGGCGCCCAGCACCAGGTAGCCGACCCCGGCGCTGATGCAGATGGCGGCCGCGGAATCGAGCGGATGCGCATAGAAGGCGGTCAGCGCCTCCACCCGGCGTGCGCTGTGGTGCAGCTGGTGGAATACGCGCCACAACAGGTCGGAGCGGTGGGTGGCGCGGTGCCACCAGTAGAACACGAAGCTCGTCAACAGGAAGGCCAGCAGCCCCACCGCCGCATCCGGCATGCGGCTTCCCGCGTCGAACAGCGCGACGCGCCGGATCGGCCCGGCGAACAGCCACCCCACCGCCAGCGTCACCGCCACGGTGGCGGCGCCGACGCCGCTGGCCAGCACCAGCCAGCGCCGGTCGCAGGCATTGCGCGAGGCCGGCGCGATGACTTCGCGGGTGAACAGGGCCACGAAGGCCAGGCCGATGACGGGCATCACGAAAAGTTCTACCATGCTTGCGCTCCCTCAAAAAAGCCGGTCGCCCGGCCCCGCAAGAATACTGTAGATCAATTGTCGGGAGCGCCGTCCAGACTGGCCCCGCCGCGCGCCATCCGTTCCCGATGCGGGTCGATGGCCATGCCGCACCCGGGCCTGGCATCACGCCCGCAGCGTGGCCTTGCGCTGCGAACTGGTGTCGAGGTCCACCGGGAGCTCCTTGCAGGAATCGTTGGCGAATGCAGTCGGATTTGCCTATTCGCGCCGGGCCCGGACTTCGGCATCCCGATTGCATCCGACTGGCCGACAATGAGGGAGAATGCAGCGATGCAGCGACGGCGCGCACCCGCGGCGGCAATCACGCACCCTGTCCCGCGCGCGCCGGCACCGTCGCCGGCTGCTGCCACGCGGCCGGCACCTCGGTGCGCGTCGCGTAGTCGGTCGTCCACAGGCCGAACAGCACCGCCAGCGCCGCGATGCCCGCA
>DAMAFT010000861.1:0-2001 GCA_031995805.1 Massilia sp. | reverse complement strand
ACGGTGATCAGCTCGGCCATGTTATTCATCTGCATGGCGCCGTCGCCCACCAGCGCGACCACGGGGCGCCCGGAGTGGGCGAACTTGGCGGCAATGGCATAGGGCACGGCCGCGCCCATCGAGGCCAGGCCGCCGGACAGCGAATACATCTGGCCGCGCTGCACCTTCAAGTCGCGCGCATACCAGTTGGCGCAGGAGCCGGAGTCGCTGGTGACGATGGCGTCGCGCGGCAGCAGCGGCGACAGTTCCCAGGCCACGCGCTGCGGATTCACGGGATCGGCCTTGGCCAGCGCGCGCTGTTCGAGCAGGTTCCAGGAGTCGCGCACGTCCTGCTCGACCTTGTCGCGCCAGGACTTGTCGGTCTTTTCCTGCAGCAGCGGCAGCAGCAGGCGCAGCGTCTCGGCGGCGTCGCCGTGCAGGTTGACCTCGGTGGGGTAGCGCATGCCCAGCATGGTGGGGTCGATGTCGATCTGGACCGCGCGCGCCTTGCCTTCCTTGGGCAGGAATTCGGCGTAGGGGAAGCCGGTGCCGACCAGCAGCAGCGTGTCGCAGCCGTTCATCAGTTCCCAGCTGGCCTTGGTGCCGAGGATGCCGATCGAGCCGGTGACCCAGGGGAGGTGGTCGGGCAGGGCGGCCTTGCCCAGCAGCGCCTTGGCGGCGCCGGCCAGCAGGCGCTCGCCCACGGCCATTACCTCGTCGGTGGCGCCCAGCGCGCCGGCGCCGACCAGGATCGCCACCTTGCTGCCGGCGTTGAGCACGTCGGCGGCGCGGCGCAGGTCGGCCTCGTAGGGCACCACGCGCGGCTTCGTGTAGCCCAGGCCGGAGAACACCGAGCCGTGCTTGCGCGGCGGGTCTTCCCAGGGTTCGTCCTGCAGGTCGTTCGGCAGCACCAGCACCGACACGCCGCTGCGCCCCAGCGCCGTGCGCATGGCGCGGTCGAGCAGGTGGCGCACCTGGGCCGGCACGGCGGCTTCCTGGACGAAGTCGGCGACGTCGGCGAACATGCGCGCCAGGTTGACCTCCTGCTGGTAGTGGGCGCCGCGGATGGTGCGCGCGGCCTGGCCGGCGATGGCCAGCACCGGCATGTGGTCGAGCTTGGCGTCGTACAGGCCGGTGATCAGGTGCGTGGCGCCGGGACCGCCGGTGGACAGGCACACGCCCGGCTGGCCGGTGAACTTGGCGTGGGCCGACGCCATGAAGGCGGCCATTTCCTCGTGCCGCACCTGGATGAAGTCGATCTTCTTTTCCGAGCGGTTGAGCGCGCCGAGCACGCCGTTGATGCCGTCACCGGGATAGCCGAAGATGGTGCGCACGCCCCAGTCGTACAGGCGCTCGACGAAAAAATCACCGACGGTTTTGCTCATGATGTCTGCGTGTCCCATGTCTGTGGTTGGGGAATTGGCGGCGCCGGGGCGCCGCGACCTGGGCCAAGGTTAGCACCGACACGCTCTGCCGCAGGACACGTTATGCCGGTGAAAGTCTTCTTGTCGACGGGCAGCGCGCAGGCCGCGCAAACGTCAGGACGCCACGGCAAAATGCGCCCCTGCCGCACCGGCCGCGCCGATTTCTGGCACAGTAGCGGGTGACCGCACGGCGCCCGCCCGGACAGCGGGCGCGCTCGCGCCATTCCAACGACAAGGACACTTACCCGCCATGACGACTTCCAGCTATCCCGATACCCGCCTCCTGATCGCCAACGAATGGGTCGACGCCGAAGGCGCCAGGACCATCCCCGTGCTGAACCCGGCCACGGGCAAGGCGATCGGCCATGTGGCGCATGCGAGCGTTGGCGACCTCGACCGCGCGCTGGCGGCGGCCCAGAAGGGCTTCGAGGCCTGGCGCGCCGTGCCGGCCTTCGAGCGCGCCGCCACCATGCGCCGCGCCGCCGGCCTGCTGCGCGAGCGCGCCGCCGACATCGCCCGCCTGCTGACCCAGGAGCAGGGCAAGCCGCTGGCCGAGGCGCGCATCGAGGCCATGGCCGGCGCCGACATCATCGACTGG
>DAMAFT010000860.1:0-2003 GCA_031995805.1 Massilia sp. | reverse complement strand
GCCGGTCTTCGGCACCGTCCGGGACAAGGACGCGGAACGCTTCGAGATCACGGCCGGCGGCGGCGCCGATTGCCGCCTGCACGATTTCCGCCTGGTCGACGCGGACGGCCGCCAGCCGGCGCGCCTGGTGCTGGCCGAGCGCGACTTCGGCGAATCCTATGCGGACGCGGCGAAAGTGCATTTCACGTACTACACGCTGGCGCGCAATACCGAGGAAGAACCGGGCCGGCCGGCGCTGTACTTCAAGGCGGAGCGGACGGTCGACAGCCGCAAGATTTATTGCGACGTCAACGAGGCCTTTGCCCGGGAACTGGGACTGGGGAATGGCAGCGCCGGCATGTGACGGAACCTTTTGTCGCGAAACTGTATCACTTTGTCAGGGTTACCCGCCAAACATGCTCCTTTGTCGATCCCTCTTATAAAATGACGGGTTGAAGGAGAAAACTGCATGTATCGCGTACTGTTGGTGGAAGACGATCCGCGCCTGGCGGAACTCGTCACGGAATACCTGTCGAGCTATGAATTCTCGGTCGACCTCGTGACCCGCGGCGATGCCGCGCTGGAACATTTCAAGCAGGACGTGCCGGACATCGTCGTGCTCGACCTGATGCTGCCGGGCATGGACGGGATGGTGGTATGCCGCCAGATCCGCGACGTGTCCGACGTGCCCATCCTGATCCTCACCGCGCGCGAAGACACCTACGACGAAGTGTCGGGACTGGAACAGGGCGCGGACGACTTCGTCAACAAGCCGGTCCAGCCGCGCGTGCTGCTGGCGCGCCTGCGCGCCCTGCTGCGGCGCACCCAGGCCAAGACCACCAGCGACGTGCGCATGCTCGAGTTCGGCCAGTTGCGCATCCTGACCAACGACCGCAGCGTGAGCTGGCGCGGCCAGCCGTGCGTGCTCAGCAATACCGAATACAAGCTGCTGCTGGTGCTGGCGGAAGCGTCCGGCCGGGTACTGTCGCGCGACGAACTGCTGAAGAAAATGCGCGGCATCGAATTCGACGGCCTCGACCGCAGCATCGACAACTGCATCTCCAAGCTGCGCCGCAAGTTCGACGACACGCTGTCGGAAAAGATCAAGACGGTGTGGGGCGAAGGGTATTTGTTCTCGCCGTCGGCGTGGAACTGACGTACTGCCGGCGCGGCACCTCGGCAACGCGTGGAAATTGGGCCCCTGCCTCCGCAGGGGCGACGGTGTTGTTGCCAACGATACTATTTTCGCATCGTCACTCGAACACCGGCACGATCGCCAGCGGCGCATTGTAGGTCGTGACCTGCGCGCGCTCCGCGCCGAAGCGCCAGTCGACGACCGGGAAGCCGGCGTCGGCGTCGCCGGCGAAGGCCGCGCCCGCGGCCGCGGGCAGCGCCTGCTCCTGGCCGTCGGCGCGGCGCAGGCGGGCGCCGGCCTGGTCTTTTTTCGGGAACACGAAACGCACCCCGACGCACTGGCGCGCGCCCTGCGACGCGTCCACGTAGCGGGCGAAGCCGAGCGCCTGCTGGCAGGCGCTGCGCAGGTCGGCGCCGTCGTACTGGCCGTCGTGGCGCAGCGCGATCGTCACCCGCGGCCGCACGCCGAACGGCACGCCCTTGCGGCTGAATACCAGGATCGCATTCTCGTCGTAGGGCGACTTCTGCAGCGGCAGCACGGTCCTTCCGAGCGCGTCGAGCGGCAGGTTGAGCTGGGTGGTCTTGCCGGTCAGCGTCAGCTGGGCGCCGTCGCCGGGCGCGCCGTGGTCGGCCGGCTGCACCTGCAGCTGGCTCACCAGCAGGTTCTTCGGGCCGCCGAACTTCTCGAAACGGACCATCGCCCGGTAGGCGTCCCGGTAGGCCACCCACTCGCCATCGCGCGACTGCGCCGCGGCCGGGACGGCCGCCAGCAGCAGGGCGATGGGTGCGATGAATCTGCGGGTGGCGCGCATCGTCAGAACCGGTAAGCGATGGCGGTCGAAACCGTCACGTTGGTGGGCCGCTCGACGAGCGGGCTGTTGCGGGCGCTG
>DAMAFT010000859.1:0-2003 GCA_031995805.1 Massilia sp. | reverse complement strand
GACGAGCCTGGCCCTGGCGCACGACGACATCGTCACGCTGAAGGCCGGCCTGACGGGCCAGGTGGAGGTGGGCGTGATCATGACGCCGGCGATGGCGCTGCTGCCGCGCGCGATCGCGCGGGTGAAGGAAGAAGCGCCGCTGCTGCGCATCGGCGTGCAGCTGGAAACCAGTAACGTCCTGCTCGACAAGCTCCAGCACGGCACGCTCGACTTCATGATCGGCCGCATCTTCGACACCAGCGACACGTCTGGCCTGATCTACGAGGAATTGACGGAAGAGCCGGCCTGCGCCGTCGTGCGCCCCGGCCACCCGCTGCTGGAACACCGCACCCTGGCGTTGAAGGACATCGCGCCGTTGCCGTGGATCCTGCCGCCGCACGGCAGCATCCTGCGCTACCGCTTCGACATGCTGTTCCGCCGCGCGGGGCTGGAACCGCCCGCCAACGTCATCGACACGACGGCCATGCTGATCATCACGGCGCTGCTGCAGCAGACCGATTCGCTGCACGTGATGCCGCTCGAGGTGGCGCAATACTATGCCTCGCTGAACGTGATGCGCATCCTGCCGATCGAGTTGCCGTGCAAGATGGACGCGTTCGGCATCATCCGCCAGCAAGACCACTTGTTGTCGCCGGGCGCGGACATGCTGTTGCGCGCGGTCCGGGCCGCTGCGCAGGAAATTTATTAGGACGGCAAGTCATTCCGTTCCAAATTGTTGCTCCCAATCCTCATTATTTGAAGAAATGTTCTTCCGGTTACCCATTTGGTATCGACTTGCAGTCGCTGTGCTTCTAAAATGTTTCCCTTGGTAAATACCTGGTAATCATGTTAGGTTTGCAATGACTTGCAAGGAGAGCAAATGAAGATGGCGAACTTGAAGATCGGGACGCGGCTGGCGGCAGGATTCGGTTTCCTGTGCGTGGCGCTGGTGGTGATGGTGGCGCAGGGCACGCTGATGCTCGGCAAGATCAACGAAGGCACCGATACCATCGTCAACAAGCGCATGCCGCGCATCGACCTCAGTACGCGCCTGGACAACGAAGTGACCCATATCGCGCTGGCGCTGCGCAACATCATGCTGTCCGACCAGGAGGCCGACCGCGCCGCCCAGCACGCGGCCATCGCCGCCTCGGCCAAGGCGGCCGAGGCCATCCTTGCCGATCTCGACAAGGCGCTGACGAGCGAACGCGGCCGTGCCATCCTGCAGCAGCAGCAAGCGTTCAATGCCCGCTACGTCAAGGGCCAGCAGGAACTGCTCAGGCTGGTCGACGCCGGCGACGATGCCGGCGCGCGCGCCTACCTGACCAGGGAATTGCGGCCGCTGCTGGGCGCCTACCAGGCGGCGATCGCCGAACAGATCGCGATGCAGAAGGAACTGAGCATGGGCGACGCCGAGGCCGCCGCGCAGACCTATGCGCGGACCCGCACGCTGATGGTCGCGCTGGGCCTGCTGGTGCTCGCCGCCGCCTGCGCCATGGCCTGGTGGATCACCCGCTCGATCGTGCAGCCGCTGAAGAATGCGCTGGACGTCGCGAATGCCGTCGCCGCCGGCGACCTCACCGCGCGCGTCGAAGCCACCACCACCTGCGAGGTCGGCCAGTTGCTGGGCGCGCTGCGCACCATGAACGACAACCTGGTCGCCACCGTCTCGACCGTGCGCAGCGGCACCGACGCCATCGCCACCGCCTCCGGCCAGGTCTCGGCCGGCAACCAGGACCTGTCCGCGCGCACCGAGCAGCAGGCGGGCTCGCTGGAAGAAACGGCGTCGTCGATGGAAGAGCTGACGGGCACCGTCAGGCAGAACGCCGACAATGCGCGCCAGGCGAATACGCTGGCCGCGACGGCGTCCGGCGTCGCCACGCGCGGCGGCAAGGTGATCGAGGAAGTGGTGGGCACCATGGCGCGCATCCATGCCGCCTCGGGCAAGATCACGGACATCATTGCCGTCATCGACGGCATTGCCTTCCAGACCAATATCCTGGCGCTGAACGCCGCCGTCGAGG
>DAMAFT010000858.1:0-2009 GCA_031995805.1 Massilia sp. | reverse complement strand
CGCCGGCTTCGCGCGCCATCTGCACGATCTCGCGGCTGGTGGTGCCGCGCACGATGGAGTCGTCCACCAGCAGCACGTTCTTGCCCTTGAACTCGGACGGGATCGCGTTGAGCTTCTGGCGCACCGATTTCTTGCGCATCGCCTGGCCCGGCATGATGAAGGTGCGGCCGACGTAGCGGTTCTTGATGAAGCCTTCGCGGTATTCGACGCCGAGCTTCAGGGCCAGCTGGATCGCGGCCGGGCGCGAGGAATCCGGGATCGGCATCACGACGTCGATGTCCTCGACCGGGATTTCCTTGCGAATCTTGTCGGCCAGGTATTCGCCCATCTTGAGGCGGGTGGCGTACACGGAGGCGCCGTCGATGACGGAGTCCGGACGGGCCAGGTAGACGTATTCGAAGGCGCACGGGTTCAGCGACGGGTTCTCGGCGCACTGGCGGGTGTGCAACTGGCTCTCGCTGTCGACCCAGACGGCTTCGCCCGGCGCGATGTCGCGCACGAACCGGAAGCCCAGGCCTTCCAGCGCGACGGACTCGCTGGCGACCAGGTATTCCGGGCCGTTCGGGGTCTCGTTGATGCCCAGGCACAGCGGACGGATGCCGAACGGGTCGCGGAAGGCCAGCAGGCCGTGGCCAGCGATCTGGGCGATCACGGCATAGGCGCCGCGCACGCGGCGGTGCACGTTCGCCACGGCCTTGAACACGGCCTCGGCGTCCAGCGTGTAGCCGTTGGCGGCGGTCTGGATCTCGTGGGCCAGTACGTTCAGCAGCACTTCCGAGTCGGAGCCCGTGTTGACGTGGCGACGGTCGATGCGGAACAGCTCGTCCTTCAGCTGTTCCTGGTTGGTCAGGTTGCCATTGTGCGCCAGCGTGATGCCGAACGGGGCATTCACGTAGAACGGCTGCGCTTCCTCTTCGCTGGACGAGCCGGCGGTCGGGTAGCGGCAGTGGCCGATGCCGGAATTGCCCATCAGCGAACGCATGTTACGGGTACGGAACACGTCGCGCACGAGGCCGTTGGCCTTGTACATCGAGAACATGCTGCTGTGATTGGTTGCAATACCCGCCGCATCCTGGCCGCGATGTTGCAACAGCAACAAAGCGTCATATAACAGCTGGTTGACGGGGGCTTGCGAGACGACGCCGACGATGCCACACATGGTGTGCTCCTAAACTAGACAGAGGAATTGCTACAGCTAAACACTAAAACTGGACATGCTGCGCGAAGGCAGCGGGCAGGAAAGGCTTGACGGTGCGCGCGCCGGTTTCTGCCATCGGCGACAGCAGCGCATCCTTCCAGAAAGCCTGTTGGGGAATCGAGGTCATCCCGCACAATATGACGCCTGCCAGCACGATTACAATGCCCCGGCCCAGTCCGAACAAGCCGCCCAGGCCGCGGTCTGCGAGCGACAGGCCGGATGCCTCGATCAGGGCGCCGACCGCCAGGGCCAGCAGGCCCATCAGCACGCGCACCGCGAGGAACAGTGCAATGAAGGCAACGATCAGCCGCAGGGCCTCGCCGGGAACCACGGATGGTAGCATGGGCGCCAGCTTCGCGCCGAAGGCATTGGCCACGACGAAGGCCGCGACCCAGCCGACCAGCGACAGGATTTCCTTCACCAGGCCGCGCATCGTGCTGATGACGACCGACGAGACCAGGATGAACAGGACGATGTAGTCGAAGATCGTCACGGCGCGTTCCGTTCGAGCCCCTGTTGCGCAAGCCGGGCATCAGACCGGCGTCATGGCGCCGGACAGGCCCAGGCGGCCCAATTTGGCGCGCACTTTTTCGGCTTCGTCGCGGCTCAGCGGGCCGATGCGCACACGGATCAGCTCGCCCGACGCGGTCGAGGTCTTCTGGGTATAGGAGCTGATGCCGGCGTCGCGCAGCTTGGCCTGCACCTCGGCCGCCTTTTCCGCACTCGACATCGCCGCGACCTGCAGCACGAACTTCTGGCCGGCCTCGCTCTTGTCGGCCTTGTCCGCCTGCTTGCCGGCGCCCTTGCCTTC
>DAMAFT010000857.1:0-2010 GCA_031995805.1 Massilia sp. | reverse complement strand
ACCAGGCGCGTGGCCGACTCCGAACTCTTGGCCAGCTGTTCGAGCGAGCGGTGGATCTCGTCCGGATCGACCTGGCGCAGCGCCAGTTCCGACTGCATGCGCATGCCGGCCAGCGGCGTCTTCATCTGGTGCGCGGCGTCGGCGATGAAGCGCTTCTGGGCGTCGATGGTGTGGGCCAGGCGCGCCAGCATGTCGTTCAGCGAGCCGACCAGCGGCGAGATCTCTTCCGGCACCTGGCGCGAATCGATCGGCGACAGGTCGTCGGGCGGGCGCGCGCGGATGCGTTCCTGCAGCTGGGCCAGCGGCGACAGCCCGCGCGACAGGGCGAACCAGACCAGGGCCAGGATCACCGGCAGGATGATGAACTGGGGCAGGATCACGCCCTTGATGATGGCGTTGGCGAGCTGGGCGCGCTTGTCCAGCGTTTCCGCCACCTGCACCAGCGCCAGCGGCGGCTGGGCCTTCGGGTCGGCCAGCGGGCGCAGGTTGACCCAGGCATAGGCGACACGCACGGCCATGCCGTGCAGGCTCTCGTTGCGGAAGTGCACGCGGCCGCTGCGCTCGGCGTCCTCGGGCGGCGGCTGGGGCAGGTCGCGGTCGCCGTCGACGACCTCGCCGCGCGGCCCGGTGACCTGGAAATACACGCTGTCGACGTCGTCGGCGCGCAGGAAGTCGCGCGCGGTGCCGGGCAGCCGCGCCGTCACCCGGCCGTCGACTTCCTTGACCTGCTGGGCCAGCACGGTGACGCTGTCTTCCAGCGCATGGTCGAACGGCTGGTTGGCGATCGACTTCGCCACCAGGTAGGTGATGGCGATGCTCATCGGCCACAGCAGCAGCAGCGGGGCCAGCATCCAGTCGAGGATCTCGCCGAACAGCGAGTGCTGGATGCTTTCCTCGGGTTCGGTGCGGGGCGGGACGTACAGGACGTCCGCCGGCGCCGCCGCCGGCCGGCGGTCGATGGCGCCGGCGTCGCT
Source organism: Massilia sp. (assembly GCA_031995805.1). Classification (GTDB taxonomy): domain Bacteria; phylum Pseudomonadota; class Gammaproteobacteria; order Burkholderiales; family Burkholderiaceae_D; genus Telluria. The sequence continues at coordinate 1,036 of DAMAFT010000857.1, read as the reverse complement.
GCGCTTCACTTGCCGTCGCCGGCGGCGCCTGCCTGCGCCAGCTTGCGCGCGCTGTCGGCGTAGCGTTCCAGGCAGTAGCCGAGGCCGCGCACGGTGGCGATGCGGATGCCGCCCGTCTCGATCTTCTTGCGCAGGCGGTGCACGTAGACCTCGATGGCGTTGTTCGAGACCTCTTCGCCCCATTCGCACAGGTGGTCGACCAGCTGTTCCTTGGAGACCAGGCGGCCGGTGCGCGCCAGCAGGATTTCCAGCAGGCCGAGCTCGCGCGCGGACAGTTCGAGCATCTGGTCGTTGATGGTGGCGCTGCGGCCGACCTGGTCGTACACCAGCGGGCCGTGGCGGATGACGGTCGAGCCGCCGCCCTGGCCGCGCCGGGTGAGCGCGCGCACCCGCGCCTCCAGCTCGGACAGGGCGAAGGGCTTGGGCATGTAGTCGTCGGCGCCGGCGTCGAGGCCGTTTACGCGTTGCTCGATGGAATCGGCGGCGGTGAGGATCAGCACCGGCAGCAGCGAACCGCGCGCGCGCAGGCGGCGCAGCACGTCGAGGCCGGACAGGCGCGGCAGGCCGAGGTCGAGGATCAGCAGGTCGAATTCCTGCGTCGACAGGGCGGTATCGGCATCCTGGCCGTTCTTGACGCAGTCGATCGCGTAGCCGGACTGGCGCAAGGAGCGCGTCAGGCCGTCCGCCAGTACGCTATCATCCTCGGCTAGTAAAATACGCATGGTGGCACCCCCTTGTGGAACGTTGGACTCGGCTTGCCCGCCTATTGTGTTTGATAAGTCGCAACATGTCGAATCGGTCAAGCCGGCGTAAATAGTCCTTGCCAAAACCACTGGGATTTTATACAGTACTTCCTATTGAAATCGCGCGAGCGGCCCCTATCTTGGTTCACTCTAGGACTGAATGAATATCATGGACGACAAAAAAACTGCACTGAACGTAGCTGAGAAGGGCAAGGCGCTGGCGGCAGCCCTCGCGCAGATCGAAAAGCAATTCGGCAAGGGCTCGGTCATGCGCATGGATGCCAATGCGCCGG
>DAMAFT010000856.1:0-2012 GCA_031995805.1 Massilia sp. | reverse complement strand
CGACTCGCCCTACCTGGCGCCGGTGCCCTACCGCGGCAAGATGAACGAGCCGGGTTACGTGGCCCACGTGGCCGAATACATCGCCACGCTCAATGACGTGCCGCTGCGCGAGGTGGCCGAGCGCACCAGCGCGAATTTCTTCGACCTGTTCAAGGCTGCAAGGAGCTGACATGACGACACGCCGCACCTTCCTCGCTGCATTGCTCGCCGCCGGCGCGGTGCACATGCTGCCCGGCCTCGCCCACGCCGCCGCGGAGCCGGACGCCGGCTTCTTCCGCGCCGTCGAAATGGACGATGCCCGCACCGTCGCGTCGATGGTCGCGCGCGGCGTCGATCCGAACGGCACCAGCCGCGCCGGCGAACCGGCGCTGGTGCTGGCCGTGCGCGAAGGATCGATGCGGGCGCTGGAGGCGCTGCTGGCGGCGCCCGGGATCCGGGTCGACGCCACCGCCATCAACGGCAACACGGCGCTCATGATGGCGGCGTTCAAGGCCAACCGCCCGGCCGTCGACGCGCTGCTGGCGAAGGGCGCCGCCGTCAACCGCGACGGCTGGACGCCGCTGCACTACGCGGCGGCCGGCGGCGACACCGGCATCGCCGCGTTGCTGCTGGAACGCGGGGCGCGCATCGACGCCGTCTCGCCGAAGGCCAGCGGCGCCTATACGCCGTTGATGATGGCGGCGCGCGAGGGCCGCGAGGAGTGCGCCGCATTCCTGGCCGGGAAGGGCGCGGACAAGCGCCGCAAGAACGGCGAGGGCCTGGATGCCGCCCAGATCGCCGCGCGGGCCGACCACCGCGGCATCGCCGCAGCCTTGCGCTGATTCCCGCGCCCGGGGGCGAACCGGGGAATTGACCCGTAAACCCCCGTCACCTCCACGCTTCGTTCCATGTATTTCCTGTAGATAATTTATCCGTGAACACAACCACGGCGCCGGCGAGATCGCAGGGCTCACTACAAGGAATAACATGCTGAACGAACGCGAAATCGAGAGCTGCTACCTCGGCCAATTCATCCCGGTCCACTACCATCACAACATGCTGATGGACGAGAACCGCATGCACAGCTTCAAGGCGGCGATCCACTACGCCGTCAAGCCGGGCGCCAAGGTGCTGGAACTGGGTGGTGGCACCGGCGTGCTGTCGTTCTTCGCGGCGCAGCAGGCGTCGAAGGTGTATTGCGTCGAGTTCAACCCGGACATGGTGCGCGAGGCGCGCAAGTTCATGGCGATGAACGAGAACGGCCACCGCGTCGAGGTGATCCACGCCGACGCCTTCCAGTACCTGCCGCCGGAGCCGGTCGACGTGGTGATCTGCGAGATGATCCACGTCGGCATGCTGCGCGAGAAGCAGGTCGAGATGATCGAGTCGTTCAAGCGCCGCTACCTGGCACGCTTCGGTGGTCCGCTGCCGGTGTTCATCCCGGAAGCGGTGATCATGGCCGCCCAGCCGCTGCAGCAGGAATACGATTTCGAAGGCTTCCATGCGCCGATCGTGCAGTTCCAGCCGACCAACGTGATGCATCCCGGCACGATCGAGCTGGCCGCGCCCGGCGTGTACGCCATCCTCGACTTCAACCAGCCGGTCGGCATGGACATCGCCTGGGAAGGCCGCTTCCTGGTCGAGAAGGCCGGCCGCCTGAACGCGCTGCGCTTCATCACCAAGAACGTGCTGTCGATCGTCGAGGAGCGCGGCACCACGATCGACTGGCTGAACCACTACATGGCGCTGCCGCTGGCCCGTCCGCTCGACGTCCAGGCCGGCGACATCGTGCAGGTGTCGTTCAGCTACCGCGCCGGCGGCTCGATCCCGTCGCTGGAAGCGACCATGCAGGCCGAGCTGGTGGCCCGGTTCCAGGACGACGTGCGCGACGATGCGCGCCTGCCGGCCGAGAGCGTCTACGCCTGAGCCGGCGCCCGTCCGCTCTTCCCATCCCGCCCCCTCCGGCCCGCTCCCGCGGGCAGGGGACCGCCCATCCCCCGTTTCGCCCCGTCCATCCCCCGCCGCGACCTTCC
>DAMAFT010000855.1:0-2017 GCA_031995805.1 Massilia sp. | reverse complement strand
GCCTCAACCGGACACCCGCCGCATGACTCATCGCTTCGCCCGTTTCACCCAGTCGCTGGTCCTGTTCTTCCTGCTGTGCGCCGGCGGCCTGGCAGGTGCCGCTACGCTGAAGCTCGACGCGCCGCTGCCCGTCGGTCCCCAGGTCAAGGTCGGCAAGCTGCCGAACGGCCTCACCTACTACATCCAGCAGAACCGCAAGCCGGAGCGCAAGCTCGAGCTGCGCCTGGTCGTCAAGGCCGGCTCGATCCTCGAGGACGAGGACCAGCGCGGCCTGGCCCACTTCACCGAGCACATGGCCTTCAACGGCTCGACGCATTTCAAGAAGCACGAACTGGTGTCCTACCTGCAGTCGATCGGCGTGAAGTTCGGCGCCGACCTGAACGCGTATACCTCGTTCGACGAAACCGTCTACATCCTGCCGGTCCCGGTCGAGGGCCGCCAGGAACTGGACAAGGCCTTCCTGGTGCTGGAAGACTGGGCCCACGGGCTGACGCTGAACGATGCCGACATCGACAAGGAGCGCGACATCATCCTCGAGGAGCTGCGCCTCGGCAAGGGCGCCGGCGACCGCATGCAGAAGGTGCTGATGCCGAAGATCTACAACGGCTCGCGCTATGCCGAACGCCTGCCGATCGGCCAGGAAGACGTGATCCGCAACTTCCGCCCCGACGCGCTGCGCCGCTTCTACCGCGACTGGTACCGGCCCGACCTGATGGCCGTGGTGGCCGTGGGCGACGTCGACCCGGCCCGCATCGAGCAACTGGTCAAGCGCCACTTCGCCGGCCTGAAGAACCCGGCGCCGGCGCGCCCGCGCGAGTACGCGGCGATCCCGCCGCGCGCCGGCACCGAGGCGCTGGTGGTCACCGACAAGGAAGCGGGGCCGGCCTCGATCCTGATCCGCTACCCGGTCCTGCCCTACCGCGAGCGCGCCACCATCGGCGGCTACCGCGAACAGCTGGTCGAAAGCCTGTTCTCCGGCATGCTGAACCAGCGCCTGGCCGAACTGGCGCAGCTGCCGACGCCGCCGTTCATGGCGGCCAGCAGCGCGCTGTCGCGCCTGACGCCGCGCTACCGCTCCTGGAACGCGACGGCGGCGCTGGGCGAGAACGGCGCCCCGGCCGCCATCGACGCGCTGGTGCAGGAAAACGAACGCGCCCGCAAGTTCGGCTTCGGCGCCCAGGAGCTGGAGCGCGTCAAGAAGACACTGATGCGCACCTACGAACGCGCCTGGAACGAGCGCGACAAGACCGATTCGGCCGTCTACGCGGCCGAATTCATGCGCCACTTCCTGGAAGGCGAGGCGATTCCCGGCATCGACGCCGAGTACCGCTACGTGCGCGAACTCGTGCCCGGCATCACGCTCGACGAGATCGACGCCTATGCGCGCCGCACCATCCCGGCCGATTCGGGCAAGCTGGTGGTCTATACGGGGCCGACCCAGGAGGGTGCCGCGATCCCCGGCGGCGACGAGCTGCTGGCCGCCGTGGCCCGCGCCGAGCGCCTCGACGTCCAGGCCAACGACGCCGAGAAGGCCGTCGCCGCGCGCCTGCTGGACAAGCCACCGGCGCCGGGCCGCATCGTCTCCGAGACGCGCGACGAGCGCCTCGGCCTGACCAGCCTGGCGCTGTCGAACGGGGTCAAGGTGATCCTGAAGCCGACCACCTTCCGCAACGACCAGGTCCTGATGAGCGCCGCGCGCTTCGGCGGCCAGAGCCTGTTCGACGAGCGCGACGTGTTCAACGCGCGCTATGCCGACGCCATCGTCGCGTCGATGGGCCTGAAGGATTTCTCGCCGCTCGACCTGCGCAAGATCCTGGCCGGCAAGGCGGCCGCCGTCAGCGCGGGCCTGGGCAGCCATACCGACGTGGTGGCCGGCACCGCCGGCGCCACCGACGTCGAGACCATGCTGCAGATGGTGTGGCTGAAGTTCGCCGGCGTGCGCCGCGACGAGGATCTGTATAAATCGTTCATCGGCAAGCAGATGGAACTGGCGCGCAATCGCCTGGCCCAGCCCGGC
>DAMAFT010000854.1:0-2021 GCA_031995805.1 Massilia sp. | reverse complement strand
GCGCGCGCTGACGTTGATGTCGGGATCGGTCATCATCATCACGAAGCCGACCACCAGCGCCGCCGCGGCCGGGCTCGGCAAGCCCTGGAAGTAGCGCTTGTCCACGACCTCGATGTTCGTGTTGAACCTCGCCAGGCGCAGCGCGGCGCCGGCGCAGTAGACGAAGGCGGCGATCCAGCCCAGCTTGCCCAGGCCGCGCAGCGACCACTCGTAGATGACGAGCGCCGGCGCGGCGCCGAACGACACCATGTCGGACAGGCTGTCGTACTGGGCCCCGAACTCGGACTGGGTATTGGTCAGGCGCGCGACGCGGCCGTCCAGGCTGTCGAGCACCATGGCGATGAACACGGCCCAGCAGGCATGGTCGAAGCGCTGGTTCATCGCCATCACGATGGCGTAGAAGCCGCCGAACAGGGCGGCGGTGGTGAAGGCGTTCGGCAGCAGGTAGATGCCGCGGCGCGGCCGGTTCGATACCACGTCGGACTTGCGCGTGCGCGCGAATCGGGCGAATCGGGGCGCCTTGACGGCGCCGGGCTTGCGGCGGCGAGGGAGAGTCGGCATGGTTGTCGTTCTTTGCGGTAACAATGCGCCGGAGGCGCGGACCATGCCATTATAGTGTCCGCGCCCCCATGTTAGCGAACCGCCACTGTTAGCGGAACTTCACTTTTCCCACCAGACGCATCTGCAGCGTCGTTTCGCCCGGCTCGAAGCTCGGCTCCGGCATGGCGGCGGCATCGGCGCTGCGCGCGCTCATCATCGCCATGCGCGGCGCCGGCGCCGCTTCGCCCACGTAGTTGCCGCTGCCCTCGAAGTCGACCGTGTCGATCGCGGCATCCTCGACGCGGCGGCCCATGGCCTTGGCGATCGAGGCGATGCGCTCGTTCAGGTTGCGGTAGGTGGCGCCGATGCGCTCGTCGTCCAGGCGCTTCGCCAGTTCCGGGCTCAGGTGGTAGTCGATGCCGTTCAGGTTCAGCACCTTCTGGGCGCTGGCCACCGTCTTCGGCAGCGCCTGCAGGCTGCGCGTCTTCACCTCCAGCGTCTGGCCGACGCGCCAGCCGATCGGGATGCGGCGCGCGGCCTGGCCGGCCAGCGGACGCTGGCCGTCCGGCACTTCCGGGTAGACGGGATAGGTGTAGTAGCCGACGGTCTTCAGCTGCGCCTGCGGATCGGCCCCGCGCACGATCTCGGTACCCTGCTTCATCTTCTGGTTGACGCGGGCGGTGGCGGCGGCGCGGTCCTTGTCCTGCTCCTCGACGGCGAAGGTGACCGTGGCCTCGTCATTGGCATGCGTCACCTCGCCGAAGGCCGGCACGATCACGAGCGTGCCGGCGGTCGGCGCCGCCTGCTGGACGGGCATGCCGCCAGGCTGGGCGGCCTGGGCGTGCGCGTTCAGCGCGAGGCCGAGGGCGGACAGCAGGATCAGTTTCTTGAAGGGCATCGTTTTCTCCTGTTCTTATGGGCGGCGGGCGCCGCGGCAGGGAGAACGATAACCGGTTTGCGGTAACGACGTGCCTTATGTAATGGAAAGTTGCAAAGCGTTGCAATTGGCAGCAATTCGATGGCCCACAACGCGTCGCCCCGGCGCAGGCCGGGGTCCACGTTCCCTATCGACGTCGATAGCCGTACTTCAACGCGGCCTCATCGACTTCGGACAAGACATCGGGCCCCGGCCTCGCGCCGGGGCGACGTGCGGACTTCCGGGCGAAACGTTAGTTCTTGGACTGGTCCACCAGCTTGTTCTTGGCGATCCACGGCATCATCGCGCGCAGCTTGGCGCCGACTTCCTCGATCTGGTGCTCGCTGGTCAGGCGGCGGCGCGAGATCAGGGTCGGGGCGCCGGCCTTGTTCTCGAGGATGAAGCTCTTCGCGTATTCGCCGGTCTGGATGTCCTTCAGGCACTGGCGCATCGCGTTCTTGGTGTCATCGGTCACGACGCGCGGGCCGGTGACGTATTCGCCGTATTCCGCGTTGTTCGAGATCGAGTAGTTCATGTTGGCGATGCCGCCCTCGTAGATCAGGTC
>DAMAFT010000853.1:0-2023 GCA_031995805.1 Massilia sp. | reverse complement strand
GCCGACGTTGTCCGGGCTGTAGACGGCCTGCTGCATCGAGCGCAGCAGCATGGTTTGCAGCAGCGTGGCATCGGGACGCTCCTTGATCTTCTGCATCAGGTCGGCGTAGTCGCGCGCCTGCGGCGTGGTGCCGCCACCCAGGTTCAGGCCGGCCAGCTTCAGGAACTGGCGCAGCTGGTTCAGCTTTTCCTCGGTCGGTACCGCGTGGATGCGGAAGGTGCTCGGCTGGTCGTGGCGGATCAGGAAGTCGGCCGCGCAGACGTTGGCGGCCAGCATGCATTCCTCGATCAGGCGGTGCGCATCGTTGCGGGTGCGCGGGACGATCTTTTCGATCTTGCCCATCGCATTGCAGACGATATAGGTTTCGGTGGTCTCGAAATCGATGGCGCCGCGTTGCTGGCGCGCCTGCAGCAGCGCGCGGAACGCTTCGTTCAGGTGCAGCAGGTGCGGCACGATGGCCGGGCGGCGCGCTGCTTCCGGTCCGTTGGTGTTGCCGAGGATGCTCGCCACCTCGTTGTAGGTCAGGCGCGCGGCCGAGTGCATCACGGCGGGGTAGAACTGGTAGGCATTGACCTCGCCCTTGGCCGTGACGACCATGTCGCACACCAGGGTCAGGCGGTCCACGGCCGGGTTCAGCGAGCACAGGCCGTTCGACAGTTTTTCCGGCAGCATCGGGATCACGCGGCGCGGGAAGTAAACGGAGGTCGAGCGCTCGATCGCGTCGGCGTCGAGCGGGTCGCCCGGCTTGACGTAGTGGCTGACGTCGGCGATCGCCACCAGCAGGCGGTAGCCCTTGCTGCGGCCGATCCTGACCGGTTCGCAGTAGACGGCGTCGTCGAAGTCGCGCGCGTCCTCGCCGTCGATCGTCACCAGCGGCACGTCGCGCAGGTCGACGCGCTCGCCCAGGTCGGCGTCGCGCACCTCGTTCGGCAGCTTGTTCGCCTGCTTGATCGCGCCTTGCGAAAAGATGTGCGGCACGCCGAACTTGCGCACGGCGATCTCGATCTCCATGCCGGGATCGTCCAGCTCGCCCAGCACTTCGACGACGCGGCCGCTCGGCTGGCGGAAGCGCGACGGCTGTTCGGTCAGCTCGATGCTGACCACCTGGCCGGACTTGGCCTTGCCGGGCGAGCCGGCCACCAGGATGTCCTGGCCGATGCGCTTGTCTTCCGGCGCGACGACCCAGACGCCGTTCTCGTTCAGCAGGCGCCCGATGATGTGGGTATTGGCGCGCTCGACCACTTCGACGATCGTGCCTTCCGGACGGCCGCGGCGGTCGGTGCCGACGACGCGCGCCATGACGCGGTCGCCGTGCAGCACTTTCTGCATTTCCTTGTCGGGCAAGAACAGGTCGTCGCCGCCCTCGTCCGGGATCACGAAGCCGAAGCCGTCGCGGTGCGCGCTGACGCGGCCGGAGACGAAGCTGGAGTGATCGGTCAGCGCAAACTGGCCGGCGGGATTCGACCGGAGCTGGCCGTCGCGCTCCATCGCATTCAAGCGGCGCGCCAGCACGCCTTCCGCGTCGGGGTTGACTTGCAGGGCTCGGGCCACGGCGCCGCTGTCGAGCGGCCCCTGGGCCTGGCGGAATACGCCGAGGATTTCCTCGCGGCTTGGGATGGTATAGGTTGGGTGCTTCAAATCGTTTTCTTGTTTGGTAGTTGCGCCATCTTATCGGCGCTCAATAATGGTTGGATTGACACAGTGACGGGCGTAGTGTACCGGAGTACCAGTAGATTCGCCTAACTTCATGGCGAAGCGTGACGCTGCTGCCCCTTTGACATTTTCCATTCATCCGCTATACTTTCGGTCTCTTCGGAAACGGCACAGCCGAAAACGAAGAACGCTGCGGAAGAATGTGGCGCACGCTGCGAAAGTCGAACGAAAGTTGGTCTAGCGCAAAACGGCAAAGCCTGATATCGTAGCGGAATTCGACGGCAACGTCGAGAAATATAGCAGGAAGCAAGGCCGATGCCCACGTGGCGGAATTGGTAGACGCGCATGGTTCAGGTCCATGTGCCGCGAG
>DAMAFT010000852.1:0-2026 GCA_031995805.1 Massilia sp. | reverse complement strand
CCGCGACCAGGTCTTCCAGCATGTCGCGGTCGTCGCCCAGCAGCGACGGGTCGATCGTGACGCGCTTGACGTCGTTCTTGCAGGTCATGACCACCTTGACCAGGCCGGCGCCGGACTGGCCTTCGACTTCGATGAGGGCCAGCTGCTCTTGCGCCTTCTTCATATTGTCCTGCATGGACTGTACCTGCTTCATCATGCCTGCGAGCTGGTTCTTCATCATGGTGTGTTCTCCAATGGGTCGGGTGAAACGAAAAGGATTCGAAAAGCGGCGCGCCCGGTCCGTTCAGGTCGCGATCGGGCGCACCGAGCCGGGCACCACGAAAGCGTCGAAGGTGCGCGCCATCTCCTGCACGAACGGGTCGGCCTCGACGGTCGCCTCGGCCTCGCGCTGCAGGCGTTCGCGGCGCGCCTTGGCTTCGGCGCCGGCGGTGTACCAGACCGGCGCGATCTCGGTGTCGACGTTCACGCGCACGGACGGGAAGCATTCCTGCAGTGCCGCGCACAATTTTTCACTGTTGCCGCTGGCGCGCAGCGTATCGACCGGCACGCGCAGGCGGAAGGTGGCGGCGCTGCCGTCGGCCCGGCATTCGACCAGTTCGGTCTGGAACGCGAGCTGCTGCGCCACGCCGCGCAGCGGCAGCGAGGCGGCCAGCGCCGGCCAGTTGCCGTCCCAGCCGATCTGCGCCACCGGCGTGACGACGTAGGGATACGGCGCGACGCCGGACGACACCACGCGCGCCGGCGGCGGCGCCACCGCGGGGGCCTCGGCGGCCGGCGCGGCGACGGCGGTATCGTCGGAAAATTCAGTGACCCAGGACGGCGGCTCGTCGTCGGCCACGGTCTGTTCATGGGCCGGCTGCGCCGGCGCCTGGCGCGCCGTGGCGCCCGGCTGCGCGCGGCCCATCGGCTGCTGCGGCTGGGCCGTTGCCTGGGCTTGCGGCCGGGCCTGGGCCTGGGGGGCGGCGCCCGGCGCCGCATCCCACGGCGCCGTCGAGACCGCCGGGGCGGGACGGGCCGCGGCGGCGCTTGCCTGCGGTCCCGGGGCGGATGCCGGCGCCGGTACCGCGGCAGCGGACGCGGCCGGTGCTGCGGGCGCATCGGCCGGACCCGGCGGCGGGCGCTTGACGCCGCCGCTGCCGCCGCGCGAGGCGGCGCGCGCCGCTTCCAGCGCGGCATTGATCGAGGCGCGGGCCAGGCTCATGGCCGGGGCGGCGCCGCCGGACGCGGGCGCGGCGGCCGGCGCGGCCGGGGTACCGTGCCCTTGGCCATGGCCATGGCCTGGGGCCGGCCCGGCCGCCGGACGGGCAGGCGCCTGGGGCGCCGCCGGTGCGGCATGTGCGGCCGGCGCGGCATGCGCGGCCGGTACGGCGGCGGCCGGACGGGCGGCCTGGGCTTGCGGCAGCGGACGCGCCAGCCCGGCCGGCGCCGGCGCCGCGGCCTGCTCGGCGCCACCCTGCCCCGGACGGAAGGCCAACATGCGCAGCAGCGTCATGGTGAAGCCGGCGTACTCGTCCGGCGCGAGGCCGATCTCGTTGCGGCCGTGTACGGCGATCTGGTAGTACAGCTGCACTTCCTGCGGATCGAAGGCCAGCGCCAGGCGCTGGATGTCGGCCAGCTCGGGCAGGTCCTGCGGCACGGCCGTCGGCACCGTCTGGGCCAGCGCGATGCGGTGCAGCAGCGTGCCCAGGTCTTGCAGCGCGCCGTTGTAGGACAGGCTGCGGCTGGCCATCTCGTCGGCCACAGCCATCAGGTCGGCGCCGTCCTGCTGCGCCAGCGCATCGAGCAGGCGCACCAGGTAGGACTGGTCGAGCGCGCCCAGCATGCCCTGCACGGCGTCCAGCGTGACGGCGCCGGCGGCGTAGGCGATCGCCTGGTCGGTCAGCGACAGCGCGTCGCGCATCGAGCCGTGCGCGCCCTGCGCCAGCAGGCGCAGCGCCGGCTGTTCGAAGGTCACGCCTTCCTGGCCGAGGATGTTTTCCAGGTGGCCGACAATATGGCCCGGCGGCATCTGCTTGAGGTTGAACTG
>DAMAFT010000851.1:0-2030 GCA_031995805.1 Massilia sp. | reverse complement strand
CGCCGGTCGGCGGCTGCGCGTAGTGCTGGATGGGTTCGGCAACACCGAAGAACAGCAGGCCAATGCCCATGCCGGCGCTGAACAGCATCGCAAGCCAGGACAGATAGCTGTATTCGGGCTCGCTGTCGTCCGGCCCCAGCTTGACGTCGCCATACCGGCTCATCATCAAGAAGATCACGAAGATCAGGAAGAACGCGACCGACAGGATGTAGAACCAGCCGAAATCGCGCACGATCCCTGCTTGCAGCGCGTCGAACAGGCTGCCGACGCGTTGCGGGAACAGCGCCGCGGCGGCGGCGAACGCGAGGATCAGGAACGCCGACACGAAGAACACAGGCGGGTTCACCTGGATCCACGGGCGTTTTCGGGAACCCGCAGGGTCGTTGTGCAAGGGGGCTGTCATCGTATGGACCTTTCTCCAGCATTGTGCCGACGGCACGTAAAACCAGCAGGTACGGCTGGCGGATCGATCTTTCCCATCACACAGCCATCTCGGAATGCGTCACGGCATGGCCGGACGAACCGCATGAATGACGGGCGCAAGCGCGGCAGGTCGATCGCGCCATGCTGATTGATTGATACAAATTTAGATATTTCTTTACCAACCTTGTAATTCTTGCATATCGGCGTGTGCGTACGTCGCACGACACCATACTCGGCCACACGGCGGGCTATGCAGCAAGACGCCTGCCAGCGGTAGCGGGGCGTCACATTGACAGATCAACTATAATGACGCCGGGTGCTTACACATGTCGTGTAGCAGGGATGCGTCAGGTCGGGCCGCCGCGCGCCATTCGCTCGTCCATGAACAACGTCGACACCCTGTCCAATTGGCCATCGCGCACGCGCGCATGCCCGCCTCGCGTCCTCGCGACGCAACACATTGCCCGCAACGTCTCCACGCTTCCGCCTGCCGGCCGGCAGGCGGCGTTGCGCGTTCCCGGCGTCCCATCCTTGCCTCGGCGCCCCACATCGCCGCATATCGCCCCGGAGGAAACCGCATGACAGTCATACAGCGCGCGTTGTCGCACACGTTCAACCGTTTCTTTGCATCCGAAAAGGCGGGAGGGATTGTCCTGATCATCTGCACGCTGCTGTCGCTGCTGCTGGCGAACTCGCCGGCCGGCCACGACTATCTGCAGTTCTGGCACGTGCGCGTGGCCGGATTGAGCGTGGAGCTCTGGATCAACGATGCCCTCATGGCGATCTTCTTTCTGCTCATCGGCCTCGAGCTGGAACGCGAGTTGTACAGCGGCGAATTATCGGACTTCCGCAATGCCCTTCTGCCCATCCTGGCCGCGGCCGGCGGCATCGCCGTTCCCGCGCTGGTGCACTTCCTCTTCAACCAGGGGTTGCCGAGCCAGCCCGGCATGGGTATCCCGATGGCTACCGACATCGCGTTCGCCCTCGGCGTACTGGCCCTGCTCGGCAAGCGCGTGCCAGCGTCGCTGAAGGTATTCCTGACCGCGCTGGCCGTCATGGACGATCTCGGCGCCATCATCGTCATCGCCCTGTTCTACAGCAGCGGGCTGTCGCTGGCCTACCTGGGCGGCGCGCTGGCGGTGTTCGCCGGCCTGCTCGTCATGAACCGACGCTTGCACATCGTCGCGCTCGCGCCCTACCTCGTCGGCGGGGCACTGATGTGGTTCCTCATGCTCAAGTCGGGTGTGCACGCGACGATCGCCGGCGTCCTGCTGGCGTTCGCCATCCCCTACTCCGCAAGGGAAGACGACGCGGCGTCGCCGTCGCACCGGCTGGAACATGCGCTGCACTTCCCGGTCGCCTTCGTCATCCTCCCCATCTTCGCGCTCGCGAATACCGGCATCGTGATCGGTACCGGATGGATGGAGGAGCTGTCTTCGCCCAACAGCCTGGGCATCATCGCCGGCCTGGTGCTGGGCAAGCCCATCGGCATCACGCTGACCTGCCTGGCGGCGGTCCTGCTCGGCCTGTGCCGCCTGCCGCTGGACCTGAGCTGGCGCCATGTGTTCGGTGCCGGCCTCCTGGGCGGCATCGGGTTTACGATGTCG
>DAMAFT010000850.1:0-2033 GCA_031995805.1 Massilia sp. | reverse complement strand
GACCGCGTGCGCACCGTCAAGGAACGCATGGGCCTGGCGTTTTCCTGCCCCGTGATCATGGTCGCCGGCACCAACGGCAAGGGCTCGACCTGCGCCATGCTCGAATCGATGCTGCTGCACGGCGGCTACCGCACCGGCCTGTACATCAAGCCGCACTTCCTCGACTTCAACGAGCGCGCCCGCATCAACGGCGAGATGGCGTCCGACGACGCGCTGATCGGCGCCTTCAACGACGTCGAGGCGCAGCGCGGCGACATCGACCTGACCTATTTCGAGTTCACCACGCTGGCCATCATGCGCCTGCTGTCGACGTCAAGCATCGACGTCGCGATCCTCGAGGTGGGCCTGGGCGGCCGCCTGGATGCCGTCAACGTGATCGATGCCGACGTCTCGATCGTGACCAGCATCGACATCGACCACAAGGATTACCTGGGCGATACGCGCGAGGAGATCGGCTTCGAGAAGGCGGGCATCTTCCGCCCGGGCAAGCCGGCGATCTGCAGCGACCCGCAGCCGCCGCAATCGCTGGTCGCGCATGCCGGCCAGATCGGCGCCGACCTGTGGCTGATCGGACGCGACTTCAACTACCAGGGCGACAAGCAGCAGTGGGCCTACGGCGGCCGCAGCCAGCGCCGCAATTCGCTCGCCTATCCGGCGCTGCGCGGCGCCAACCAGCTGCTGAACGCCGCGGCCGCGCTGGCCGCGCTGGAAGCGCTGCGCACCGTGCTGCCGCTGGGCGCGCAGGAAGTGCGCACCGGCCTGGCGCTGGTCGAGCTGCCGGGTCGCTTCCAGGTACTGCCGGGCCGGCCGACGACGGTACTGGACGTGGCGCACAACCCGCACGCGGCCGCCGCGCTGGCCCAGAACCTCGGCAATATGGGATTCCACCGCTTTACCTATGCGGTGTTCGGGATCATGCAGGACAAGGACATCGACGCCGTCGTCGAGCAGATGGCGCCCCACGTCGACCACTGGTGCCTGGCGGCGCTGCCCTCGCCGCGCTCGGCCGACAGCGCCGAACTGGCGGCGCGGATCGAGGCGAAGCGCCCGGACGGCGCCAAGCCCGACGAATTCTCGGTGCAAGCCTTCGCCGACCCGGCTGCGGCGTTCGCGGATGCAACTAGCCGGGCCGGACAGGATGATAGAATAGTGGTCTTTGGTTCGTTCTATACCGTGGCCGGCGTGATGGCGGCCCGTAAACACTCCCTTCATTGATTGAAACGCATGGGCTTGTTCTCGTTCTTCAAAAAAAACAAGCAAGACCGTACCGCCCAGGACAGCGGCCGCTTCTACAGCAAGGACGATGACGCCGCCTACGGCGAACGCGCCCGCGCCAAGCGTCCCGCCAATGCGGGCGGCGGCGCCACCCGCCGTACCGGCAACGACCCCATGCTGCCCGAGAAGAAACGCGCGCGCCGCCGCCTCGTCGGCGCCGTCGCACTGGCGCTGGCCGCCGCCGTCGGCTTGCCGATGCTGCTCGATTCCGAACCCAAGCCGCTGGCCGGCGACATCGCGATCCAGATCCCGTCCAAGGACAAGGCCGCGCCCTTGCCGGTGCCAGGCGCCGCCGCGGACAAGGCCGACAAGGCCGTCGCCGCCGAGGACAGCGTCGATTCGGGCGAGGAAGTCGTGGCCGCGCCGGATGCGAAACCGGCTGCCCGCGCTACCGCCCCTGCGGCCGCGGCCGCGGTAGCGCCGCGCGAGCAGGCCGCGGCGCCGGACCCGAAGGCCGACGCCCGCCTGGCCGAACGCGAGCGCATCGAGAAGCAACGCGCCGACCGCGAACAGCGGCTGGAGCGCGAACGCCTGGACAAGGAGCGCCTGGCCGAGCGCGAGCGCGAACGCGTCGCCAGGGCCGAGCGCGACAAGACCGAGCGCGACCGGGCCGAGCACGACCGGGCGGAACGCGAGAAGCTGGAGCGCGACAAGGCGGAACGCCTGGCCAGGCAAAAGGCCGAGGAAAAGAAGGCCGACGAGCGCCGCCGCGCCGAGGACAAGCCCGCCAAGCCGGCCGGCGACAGCGCACGGGCGCT
>DAMAFT010000849.1:0-2039 GCA_031995805.1 Massilia sp. | reverse complement strand
TCGGCTTCACCATCAAGCCGGGCACCCACCCGGTGGTGCCGGTGATGCTGTTCGACGCCCCGGTGGCGCAGAAGTTTGCCGCGCGCATGTTCGAACTGGGCGTGCTGCTGTCGGGCTTCTTCTACCCGGTGGTGCCGATGGGCCAGGCGCGCGTGCGCGTCCAGCTGTCTGCCGCGCATACCCGCGAACAGCTCGACAAGGTGCTGGCCGCCTTCGAGCAGGCCGGCCGCGAACTCGGCATCCTGAAAACGCAGTAAGCGCCATTCCGTCGGGTGCGCACCCCGTACGCACCCGGCCATACCAAGAACAACGATTCGAAAGCAATAGGTAGAACAGCATGGAACGCATCCTCATCATCGGCGCCAACGGCCAGATCGGCAGCGAACTCGTCGCGGCCCTCGCCGACAAGCACGGCGCGGACAACGTCATCGCCTCGGACATCGGCACGGACAACGTCTACGGCGCCAAGCGCTACACCCGCGTCGACGTCCTCGACAAGGATGCCGTGGCGCGCCTGGTCGCCGACGAAGACGTCACCCAGGTCTACCAGCTGGCCGCGCTGCTGTCGGCCACCGGCGAGAAGGCGCCGCTCAAGGCCTGGACGCTGAACATGGACGGCCTGCTGAACATCCTGGAAATCGCGCGCGAACGCGGCGAGGCACGCAAGCCGCTGAAGATCTTCTGGCCGTCGTCGATCGCCGCCTTCGGCCCGAACACGCCGTCCGACGCGCCGCAGTACGCGGTGATGGACCCGACCTCGATCTACGGCATCAGCAAGCTGGCCGGCGAGCGCCTGTGCGAGTACTACCACGCCAAGTACGGCGTCGATGTGCGCAGCATCCGCTACCCGGGCATCATCAGCTTCAAGTCGCCCCCGGGCGGCGGCACCACCGACTACGCGATCGCGATCTTCCACGCGGCGCTGCGCGGCGAGACCTACGAATGCTTCCTCGGCCCGGAAACCACGCTGCCGATGATCTACATGCCGGACGCGATCCGCGCCACCGTCGAGCTGATGGAGGCGCCGGGCGAACAGGTCGCGATCCGTTCCTCGTACAACGTGGCTGGCGTCTCGTTCAACCCGCGCGAACTGGCCGCTGCCATCCAGGCCCGGCGTCCGTCGTTCCGCATCGACTACAAGCCGGACAGCCGCCAGCAGATCGCCGATTCCTGGCCGAAGAGCCTGGACGACGCGCGCGCCGCCCAGGACTGGGGCTGGAAGGCGCGGATCGGCGTCGACGAGATGGTGGCCGACATGCTGGCCAACGTCGACGTCGGCCTGGGCAAGGCTGCCTGACGCGTCATGAAACACCGTCGTTCCCGCGCAGGCGGGAACCCATGCATTGCTGGCCGACCGGCATCGCATGGGTTCCCGCTTGCGCGGGAACGACGTTTTGGCATCAACAAAAGATACACAGGAGACAGCGCATGGACATGAGCGTATTTGACCTTTTCAAGATCGGCATCGGCCCCTCGAGTTCGCATACCGTCGGCCCGATGGTCGCCGCGCGCCGCTTCCTGAACGACTACCGCCAGGAAGCCGGCTCGCTCGACGCCGTGAGCGGCGTCGAAGCCCACTTGTACGGCTCGCTGGCGCTGACCGGCGTCGGCCACGCCACCGACAAGGCCGTCATCCTCGGCCTGATGGGCGAGACTCCGCAGGGCGTCGATCCGGACGGCGTCGAGGACAGGCTGGCCGAGGCCGAACTGGATGGCGAACTGGCGCTGCTGGGCGAACACACCGTGCCGTTCGCGCAGCGCACGCACCTGGTCTGGCACAAGCAGTCGACGCTGCCGGAACACCCGAACGGCATGCGCTTCGTGCTGCACCTGGCGGACGGCAGCCTGGTCGAACGCATCTATTACTCGGTCGGCGGCGGCTTCATCACGGCCGCCGGCGAAGCCCAGGCGCCGAAGGACGCGGCCGGCGCCGCCGGCGTGCCGTTCCCATTCGATACCATGGGCGAACTGCTGGAGCAGGGCCGCCGCCACGGCCTGACGATCCCCGCGATGCTGCGCGCGAACGAATGCGCGCGCAT
>DAMAFT010000848.1:0-2039 GCA_031995805.1 Massilia sp. | reverse complement strand
CGGCCTGTCCACCCTGAAACTGCGCTGAACGAGGCGACGCGACGATGAACTACGAAGGCAAGACCGCACTGGTACTGGGGCTCGGCGAATCGGGCCTGGCGATGGCGCAGTGGCTCGCGCGCTGCGGCGCGCGCGTGCGCGTGGCCGACACGCGCGCCGAGCCGGCGCGCCTGCCGGCATTGCGCGCGGCCGTGCCGGATGCGCAATTCGTCGCGGGCGCGTTCGACGCGGCGCTGCTGGAGGGCACGGAGGACGTCGACTTCATCGCCGTCAGCCCGGGCCTGGCGCCGGCGCGCGAACTGGCCGGCATCGGCCCGGCGGCGGCCGCGCGCGGCATCCCGCTGTGGGGAGAAATCGAGCTGTTCGCCCAGGCGCTGGCCGCGCTGAAGCAGGAACGCGGCTACGCCCCGAAGGTCATCGCCATCACCGGCACCAACGGCAAGACCACCGTCACCAGCATCACCGGCCTGCTGTGCCGCCGCGCCGGCCTGACGACCCAAGTGGCCGGCAACATCAGCCCGGCCGCGCTGGACGTGCTGCGCGAGGTCATCGAGGCCGACGAGCTGCCCCAGGCCTGGGTGCTGGAACTGTCCAGCTTCCAGCTGCACACAGCCTCCAGCCTGGACGCCGACGCGGCGACGGTGCTGAACCTGACCCAGGACCACCTCGACTGGCACGGCAGCATGGCCGCCTACGCCGCCGACAAGGCGCGCATCTTCGGCCCGCGCACGGTGCGCGTGCTGAACCGCGACGACGCGCTGGTGATGGGGATGGCGGCGCCGGATGCGCAGGTGGTCACGTTCGGCACCGGCGAGCCGGATGCGCCGGGCAGCTTCGGCCTGGTGAGCGAGCGCGGCGTGCTGTGGCTGGCGAACGCCAGTCCGGCGGAAGAGCCGGAAAAGAAACGCAAGAAGAACGAGCCGGTCGCGCCGGTCGCGCCGGCCGACCTGTTCGTCAACCGCATGATGCCGGCCGACGCGCTGCGCATCCGCGGCCTGCACAACGCTTCCAACGCACTGGCCGCGCTGGCGCTGTGCCGCGCGGTCGGCCTGCCGCTGGCGCCGCTGCTGCACGGCCTGCGCGACTATGCGGGCGAGCCGCACCGCGTCGAGCTGGTGACCAGCATCGACGGCGTCGAGTACTACGACGATTCCAAGGGCACCAACGTCGGCGCCACCGTCGCCGCGCTGGAAGGCCTGGGCAAGACCTTCGGCGAATCGGACCGCCAGATCCTCCTGATCGCCGGCGGCGACGGCAAGGGCCAGGACTTCGCACCGCTGGCCGGCCCGTGCTCGCGCTACGTGAAGGCGGTGCTGCTGATCGGCCGCGACGCCGCGGCGATCCGCGCCGCCGTCGAACCGAGCGGCGTGCCGTGCTTCGACCTCGACGACCTGGGCCAGGCGGTGCGGCGCGGCGCCGGCCTGGCGAAATCCGGCGACGTCGTGCTGCTGTCGCCGGCCTGCGCCAGCCTGGACATGTTCACCAACTATGCGCACCGCGCCCAGGTGTTCGTGGACGCCGTGCGCGACATCGCGCTCGAGAAGGGACAGGACCTCTGATGGCCTTCCAGATCCCCTTCAAGTTCGGCGGCAACGGCGGCGATGCGACCATCGCGTCGCGCGCGCGGCCGTCGCGCATGATGGAGTACGACCAGCCGCTGGTATGGGTCGTGCTGCTGCTGATGCTGTTCGGGATGGTGATGGTGTATTCGGCCTCGATCGCGCTGCCGGATTCGCCCAAGTTCGCCTACCTGGCCGGCAAGAACAATTATTTCCTGCTGCGCCAGGCGATGTTCATCGCCGTCTCGCTGGTGGCCGGCCTGTTCGTGTTCCGCATCCCGGTCGCCACCTGGCAGCGCTTCGCGCCGCTGATGTTCGTCGGCACCCTGGTGCTGCTGGCGCTGGTGCTGGTGCCGGGCGTCGGCGTCTCGGTCAACGGCGCGCGCCGCTGGCTGCCCTTGAAGATCATGCAGATGCAGCCCTCCGAGATCATGAAGGTGGTCGCGGTGCTGTACGCGGCCGATTTCACCGTGCGCAAGC
>DAMAFT010000847.1:0-2041 GCA_031995805.1 Massilia sp. | reverse complement strand
ACGGCATCGCCTTCCAGACCAATATCCTGGCGCTGAACGCGGCCGTGGAAGCGGCCCGTGCCGGCGAACAGGGGCGCGGCTTCGCGGTCGTCGCCGGCGAGGTGCGCACGCTGGCCCAGCGCTCGGCCGCCGCCGCCAAGGAAATCAAGGAACTGATCACGGCGTCGGTCGCCAAGGTCGACACCGGCGCGCGCCTGGTCGACAAGGCCGGCGCCACGATGGGCGACGTGGCCGATGCGATCCAGCGCGTGACCGACATCATGGCCGAGATCGCCAGCGCCAGCCAGGAACAGACCGACGGCATCGAACAGGTCAACGGCGCCATCGGCCAGATGGACGAAGGCACGCAGCAGAATGCCGCGCTGGTCGAGCAGGCCGCCGCCGCCGCCGGTTCGCTGCAGGAACAGTCGGCCAAGCTGGCGCAGGCCGTCGCCGTGTTCCGCGTCGACCGCCAGGCGGCGCCTGCGCGCACGCCGGCGCCGGCTGCCCCGGCCGCTCCGGTCGCCGAACCCGCCCCGGCCGCGCCGCAACGCCCGGCGATCGCGGCGCCGAAGCCCGCTCCCGCCAAGGCCGCGCCGGCATCGGCCAAGCGCTCCGCCGCGACGAGTGGCGACGAGTGGGAAGAGTTCTAAGCCTTCGACTCCGCCATTGCCGTACCTGCGACACCGCCGCGTCCCGACCGGGTACGGCGGTGTCGTCGTTTACGCGTCCGGCTACCGCCGATGGCAAGTCTGTTGTAACTAGGTAACGCCATGGCGGTTAACTTTATTTATTCCCTGGAAGAACCGTAGAATGCTCTAAAGTATTTACATAATTTAACTGGGACCATCATGGCTGTATTCGCAAACCTCAATATCGGCAAACGCCTGGGCGCCGGTTTCGCCCTCGTGCTGGCGATGACCTTCGTGATCGCCGCCGCCGGCGTCTGGCACCTGCACCGGATGGCCACCCACACGCGCACGATGCTGGACGTGCCGATGGCCAAGCAACAGATGATCGCCGAATGGCGCACCCAGACCTTCGGCGCCGTGCGCCGCACGATCGCCGTCGTCAAGAGTGCCGATCCCAGCCTGGCCGGCTTCTTCAAGGCCGACGCCGAGGCGACGGCTGCCCGTGCCAGCGAGCTGATCAAGCAGATCGAGCCGCTGCTGTCGAACGACCAGGAAAAGCAGCAGTTCAAGAAGGTCGCCGAACTGCGCAAGGTCTACACGGTGGCCAAGGACAGCGCCGTCAAGGCCAAGTCCGAAGGCAATGCCGACGAGGCGGCGCGCCTGCTCGAGCAGGAATTCCTGCCGGCCGCCAAGGCCTACGAGAACGCGGTCGGCCGGCTGGTCGACATGCAGCGCGAACAGATCGCGACCAGCGCCGGCGAGATCGAGGCGACGATCAACGACAGCGCCCGCACCATCGGCGTCCTCAGCATGCTGGCGCTGGTGGCCGGCATCGCGTGCGCGTGGCGCCTGACGCGCGGGATCGTCGGGCCGATCCGCGCGGCCGTCGAACTGGCCGAGGCGGTGGCCGGCGGCGACCTGACGCGCCGCATCGATGCCGGCGGCCGCGACGAGACCGGCGCCCTGCTGCGCGCCCTGGCCCGCATGAACGACAGCCTGGTGTCCATCGTCGGCGAAGTGCGCGGCGGCACCGGCGCCATCCACGGCGGCGCCGGCGAAATCGCCAGCGGCAACCTCGACCTGTCGAGCCGTACCGAACAGCAGGCCGCCGCGCTGGAACAGACGGCCGCCTCGATGGCCCACCTGACCGACACCGTGCGCCAGAACGCCGACAACGCGCGCCAGGCCAACCAATTGTCCATCGCCGCATCCGGCGTCGCCGCCCAGGGCGGCCAGGTGGTGGGACAGGTGATCCAGACCATGGGGTCGATCAACGCGTCGTCGAAGAAGATCGTCGACATCATCACCGTCATCGACGGCATCGCCTTCCAGACCAATATCCTGGCGCTGAACGCGGCCGTGGAAGCGGCCCGTGCCGGCGAACAGGGGCGCGGCTTCGCGGTCGTCGCCGGCGAGGTGCGCACGCTGGC
>DAMAFT010000846.1:0-2044 GCA_031995805.1 Massilia sp. | reverse complement strand
GTGCCCGACCGCAACACCGGGCTGGGCATGAGCGCGTTCTCGGGCTCCTACCTGACCACCACCAAGAAGGAAGACTTCGGCCTGTACGCCAGCGGCCCGTTCCAGCTGCTGGGCCGCCAGCACGAGGCGGCCATCGGCTACATGCACATGAAGCAGGACTTCACGTCGAACAGCCGCGCCGCCGACTACGGCACCCGGGACCCGTCGGTGGGCAACTTCAACACCTGGAACGGCGCCGCCTACCCGACCCCGGCCTGGGGTCCGCTGAGCTTCTACGAAGAAGGCACGACCAGGCAGGAAGCGCTGTACGGCGTGGCAAGATTCTCGCTGGCCGATCCGCTCAAGCTGATCGTCGGCGCCCGCGTCACCGACTACGAGAAGACCGGCCGCGGCCTGTACACGGCGGCTTATTCGATCAAGCACGACAGCGAAGTCACGCCGTACGCCGGCCTGATCTGGGACATCGACCGCACCTTCTCGGTCTATGCGAGCTACACCGACATCTTCCAGCCGCAGAACACCAAGGACCTGGCCGGCAACATCCTGGAGCCGATCGTCGGCAAGAACTACGAGGCTGGCGTGAAGAGCGAGTTCCTGGACGGCCGCCTGAACGGCTCGTTCGCCGTCTTCAAGATCGAACAGGACAAGCTGGCCCAGGCCGCCGGCACGGTCGACCGCGACGGCGCCGGCCCGCTGATCCCCGAGGCCTACTACCGCGCCGCCTCCGGCGCCAAGAGCGAAGGCTTCGAGTTCGAGCTGACCGGCGAACTGGCGCGCGGCTGGAACGCCAGCGCCGGCTACACCCAGTTCCGCGCCAAGGATGCCGACGGCGTCGACCTGAACAGCGTGTACCCGCGCCGCCTGTTGCGCGTGTTCACGACGTACCGCCTGCCGGATGCCTGGAGCAGGCTGACGGTCGGCGGCGGCGTGAACTGGGAAGGCCGCACCTGGACCCTCGACCCGAACGCGCCGGCCAGTACCGACGGCATCATCGAGCAGAAGGACTTCGCGCTGGTCAACCTGATGGCGCGCTACGAATTCAGCCCGCAGCTGTCGGCCCAGCTGAACGTCAACAATGCGCTCGACAAGAAGCACTTCGGCATGTTCGCCGCCTATGGCGCGCTGACCTATGCCGCGCCGCGCAGCGCCTCGCTGACGCTGCGCTACCGCTTCTAAGGCGGTAGACCGTCGGGGGCGCGCCCGTCCTGCGGGACGCCGCCCCGGTGCGGGCGCGGCTATACTCGGCCGCAAAGGAGGACCCATGCCTGGATGGATATCCCGTATCGCCGCACCCCGGATTGCGCTCCGGATCGCGCCCCGGATTGCGTCCCTTGCCGCCGGCGCCGCCCTGGCGCTGGCCACCGCGGCGGCCCCCGCGGCCCCCGCCTGGAAACTCAGCCCCGAAGGCTTCGGTCCCTTGCGGATCGGCATGGACTACGCCGCCGTGCGCCGCGCCGGCGCCCGCGGCATCAAGCCGACGCCCCCGCCGCAAGGCAATCCCCGGTGCGACCAGATGCTGCTGCCCGGCCACCCGGGCGTGTCGCTGATGTTCGTCGAGGGCGCGCTGCGCCGCGTGGACATCTACCGCCCTGGCGTGCGCACCACGCGCAACGTGGCCACCGGCGACCCGGTACGCAAGGTGCGCCAGGCCTATCGCGGACTGGCGGCGTCGACCCACAAGTACGACCGCAACGGCCAGTACCTGACGCTGGGCCCGGACCACGGGCTGGGCATGCGCTTCGAGACGCAGGGGAACAGGGTCAGCCGCATCCATGCGGGGCGGTGGGAAGAGGTGCAGCTGGTCGAGGGGTGTTTCTGAGCCGCGGTACGCACGCAGGGATCGGAGCCCGGTTGATTTTCAAGGACTCCGACCCCGGTTTCAAACGGAGTGGCAGGGGACGCGGCTGATCAGGCCAGGCGCGCAAACACCCGCCGCGCCGCCTCGACGGTTTCCGCGATCACGGCATCGTCGTGCGCCGCCGACACGAAGCCGGCCTCGAACATGGCCGGCGCAAAATACACGCCCTCGTCCAGCATGCCGTGG
>DAMAFT010000845.1:0-2044 GCA_031995805.1 Massilia sp. | reverse complement strand
TGGCCACGCGCCAGAGGAACCACGGGAACAGCTTGCGGCCGACGACCAGCATGAAGGCGACGAAGGCGCCGACCTGCACCAGGGTCCAGGCCAGCGTCGACCACAGCGAGCCGCCGGCGGCGTCGCTCTTGCCGCCCAGCACGCCGGACAGCGCCGGCAGCAACACCAGCACCAGCACGGTCACGAGGTCCTCGACCACCAGCCAGCCGACCGCGATGCGGCCGTTGAAGGAATCGAGCTCGCCCCGGTCTTCCAGCGCGCGCAGCAGCACCACGGTACTGGCCACCGACAGCGCCAGGCCGAACACCAGGCCGGCGCCGATGCCCCAGCCCCACAGGTGCGCCAGGCCCATGCCCAGCAGCGTGGCGACGGCGATCTGCAGGATCGCGCCGGGCAGGGCGATTCCCTTCACTTCCATCAGGTCATCCAGCGAGAAGTGCAGGCCGACGCCGAACATCAGCAGCATCACGCCGATCTCGGCCAGCTGCGACGCCAGCTGCACGTCGGCCACGAAGCCCGGCGTCGCCGGTCCGATCAGGACGCCGGCTGCGAGATAGCCGACAAGCGCGGGCAGGCGCAGCCGCACGGCGAGCATGCCGAGCAGCAGGCCGAGCCCGAGGGCGGCGGCGATGGTGGTGATCAGGCTGATGTTGTGTTCCATCCGTGGTGGTCCCCTTTGCAATCGTGTCGATAAACTTATCCAGTATAAGGGACGATCGGCCGCGTTGGATCGATATCGGCCAGAAAAGTGACAATTGACGGCAAATCGACGCGAAATGCGTGCCGGATGCGGGCGGATGCCGGGTTTGGCACAGGCGTGCGCGCCGCGCCGGCCCCGCCTCGGCTAGGATGGAGGCCCGGACCATGGATGAGCGGAGACGATGAACGGCAAGGAAGCGGAACTGCGCGCGGCCAAGCGCCTGGCGCTGGGATTCTTTGTGGGAGCGGCGGCCCTGTTCGCCGTCGCCCTGGCGCTGCCGCCCACGTGGTGGAGCGGCCTGCTGAAGGCGTTCGCGGAAGCCGCGATGGTCGGCGCGCTGGCCGACTGGTTCGCCGTGGCGGCGCTGTTCCGGCGCATCCCGATCCCGGTCGTCTCGCGCCACACCGAGATCATCCCGGCCAACAAGGAGCGCATCGCCGACAACCTGGCCGCCTTCGTGCGCGAGAAATTCCTCGACACGGACTCGGTCGTGCGCCTGATCCAGAAGCACGACCCGGCGCAGAAAGTGGCCGACTGGCTGGTCCAGCCGGCAAACAGCCGCCGGCTGGGCGACTACCTCGTGCGCACGGCCGCCTGGGCGCTCGACTTCATCGAGGACGGCGCCGTGCAGAATTTCATCCGCCGCGCCGCGCACGGCATGGTGAACAGCGTCGACCTGTCGAAGGCGGCCGGCACCATCCTCGAGAGCCTGACGCGCGAGCGGCGCCACCAGGCGATCCTCGACGAAGGCATCGAGCAGCTGGCGCAACTGCTGGCCAACGAGGACATCCAGTCCATCATCGCCCAGGGCATCGTCGACTGGCTGCGCGAGGAATACGCGTTCATGGAAAAGATGCTGCCGTCCGAACTCATCGGCCGCAAGGGCGCCGACATCGCGGTGCGCCTGGCGGCCGGCATCCTGGTGCGCGTGGCGAAGGACCCCGGCCACCCGCTGCGCCAGCGCTTCGACGTGTTCACCCACGACTTCGTGGCGCGCCTGAAGGACGATCCGGCGTTCGCCGAAAAGGGCGAGGAGATCAAGCGCTACCTGGTGGGGGACGAGACGCTGAACGGCTACCTGGGTGCGCTATGGGGCGACCTGAAAGGCTGGATCAAGGCCGACCTGGACAAGGAGGACTCGGCACTGCACCGGCGCCTGGTGGCCACCGGCGCCTGGCTCGGCAAGACGCTGGCCGACGATCCGCAACTGCGCGCCTCGCTGAACGAGAACCTGGAGCTCGCGGCGCGCGGCGCGGCGCCCGAATTCGCGGCCTTCCTCACGCACCACATCGCCGACACCGTCAAGCAGTGGGACGACCGCGAGATGTCGCACCAGGTCGAGCT
>DAMAFT010000844.1:0-2047 GCA_031995805.1 Massilia sp. | reverse complement strand
GCCTGCAGGATCGACAGCAGGTCTTGCGGGGTGGCGCCGATCGCGTTCATCGCCTTGACGACTTCGGCCAGCGAGGCGCCCTTGTTCAGCTCGATGACCTTGCCGGCATCCTTCTTGATCGACACCGACGGATTCTGGGTCACGACGGTGGCGCCGCGCGAACCGGCCGGCGGCTGGCTCACGCTGGTGTCGTTGCCGATGCTGACCGACAGGTTGCCGTGCGAGATGGCGCAGGAGTCCAGCGTCACCGCGCGGTTCATCACGACGGAACCGGTGCGCGCGTTCAGGATGACCTTCGCGGCCGCTTCCGACGGCTTGACGTCCATGTTTTCCAGCATGCCCAGGAAGGACACGCGCTGGTCGCTCGACGAGGGCACGCGCACGCGGATCACGCGGCCGTCCAGCGCGGTGGCGATGCCGGGGCCGAACTTGTCGTTGATCGCTTCCACGACCCGGCTGGCGGTCGAGAAATCGGTGGCGTTCAGTTCCAGCTTGACCTGGTTGTCGGCGCCCAGGTTCGAGGCGACGGCGCGTTCGACGGTGGCGCCGGCCGAGATGCGGCCCACGGCCAGCTGGTTCACCTGCACCGAGGCGCCGCCCGCCTGGGCGCCGGCGCCGCCGACCAGCACGTTGCCCTGGGCCATCGCATACACCTGGCCGTCCGCGCCTTGCAGCGGCGTCATCAGGAGCGTACCGCCGCGCAGGCTTTTCGCGTTACCCATCGACGACACGGTCACGTCGATGGTCTGGCCCGGCTGGGCGAAGGCCGGCAGCGAGGTCGTGACCATCACGGCCGCCACGTTCTTCAGCTGCAGCTGGGTGCCGGCCGGCAGGCTGATGCCCTTCTGCTGCAGCATCGCCATGATCGACTGCACGGTGAACGGGGTCTGCGTGGTCTGGTCGCCGGTACCGTCCAGGCCGACGACGATGCCGTAGCCGGACAACTGGTTCTGGCGCACGCCGCCGATGCTGGCGAGATCCTTGATGCGTTCGGCGTGGGCCGGCACGGCGATCATCGGAGCGAGCAGTGCGGCGCAGAGGGCGATCAGTTTCAGATTAAGGCGCATAGTAGCTATAGTCAGTCGGGGTCGGAGCCCACCCGTGAAAACCGGGCTCCGACCCCGAGAAATTAAAACGGGAGCAGGCTTTGGAAGAAACGCGACATCATCGAGGTCATCTCGGCGCGGTCGATCTGGCTGTTGGTGCGGTACTCGACGCGGGCGTCGGCGACCAGCGTCGACGACACGGCGTTGTTCTGGATCGTGTCCGGATTGACCATGCCCGAGAAGCGGATGAACTCGATGCCCTTGTTCATCGCGACCTGCTTCTCGCCGACCACGACCAGGTTACCGTTCGGCAGCACCTCGGACACGGTCACGCCGATCGTGCCGGTGAAGGCGTTCGACGCGGTCTGGGTGTCGCCGTCGGCATACTTGGTGCCCGAGCTGGCCGCGACGCCGGTGCCCAGCTTGCCCTGCAGCGGACCCGGGATCGCCATGTCGACGCTGCCCGACTTGTTGCCGGTGCTGGCGCCGCTCTTGTTGGCCGAGGTCTTCTCGACGATGTTCACGGTCAGGATGTCGCCGATGTGGCGCGCGCGGCGGTCCTCGAACATCGGGCGGTAGGTGTTGACGTTGAAGATCGCGCCGTCGGTCGCGGTGCCGGCGTCGGCCAGCATCGGGCGTGCCGAGGTCGGCTGCTTGACGATCGAGGTCGGCGTCGTGGCGCAGCCGGTGGCGAGGACCAGCACCGCCGCTGCGGCGGCCGGGACAAGGAATTTGGCGAACATGGTCATTACAGTTGGGCGAGTTTCTGCAGCATCTGGTCGGAGGTGGTGATGGCCTTCGAATTGATCTCGTACGCGCGCTGGGTCTCGATCATGTTGACCATTTCCTCGACCACGTTGACGTTCGAGGTCTCGACATAGCCCTGCATCAGCACGCCGGCGCCGTTGGTGCCCGGCACGTTGGCGTTGGCGGTGCCCGAGGCGCCGGTCTCGACGTACAGGTTCTCGCCGCGCGACTCGAGGCCGGCAGGGTTGACGAAG
>DAMAFT010000843.1:0-2048 GCA_031995805.1 Massilia sp. | reverse complement strand
GCGACCCCGGCATCGACGCCGTGTTCTGCAGCTCCGACATGATGGCCCAGGGCGTCCTGCTCGAGGCGCTGGCCTGCGGCATCGAGGTGCCGCGCCAGCTGGCCGTCGTCGGCCTGGGCGACCAGTCCTTCTCGCGCGACCTGTATCCGCCGCTGACGACCGTGCGCATCGACGGCACCGCCATCGGCGCGACGGCCGCGCAACTGCTGATCGACCGCGCCGAAGGCAAGCCGGTCGACGAGCGCATCCGCGACGTCGGCTTCGTCATCGTCGAGCGCGGCAGCACCTGATCCCTCCGGCGGGCGCCTGCGCCCGCACATCCCTTGCCATGGCGTCCGTTCCCTGAAAATTTCTTCATGGACGCGTTGACACGCGTTTTGAGATACCGGTATCATGAATTCATCTTGATACCGGTATCATCCATTTCGCAGACACCCATGACCCACATTTCGAATCCGGCCAGTCCGGCGCTTCCAGCAACCCCGGGCACGCCCCGCGTGACGGCGATGACCGTCGTGCCGGTGGCGGGGCGCGACAGCATGCTGCTCAACCTGAGCGGCGCGCACGCCCCGTACTTCACGCGCAACCTCGTGATCCTGCGCGACAGCAGCGGCAACGAGGGCGTCGGCGAGGTTCCCGGCGGCGAGGCGATCCGGCGCACGCTGGAAGATGCGCGCGCCCTGGTCGTCGGCCAGCCGATCGGCGCCTGGAACGCCGTGCTGCGCGCCATGCGCGACACGTTCGCCGGGCGCGACGCCGGCGGGCGCGGGCGCCAGACCTTCGACCAGCGCGTGACGATCCACAGCGTCACCGCGGTCGAATGCGCGCTGCTCGACCTGCTCGGCAAGTTCATGGGCGTGCCGCTGTCCGACCTGCTCGGCGAAGGGCGCCAGCGCGACCGGGTCGAGATGCTGGGCTACCTGTTCTACATCGGCGACCGCGATGCGACGGACCTGCCGTACGCCGCGGCGCCGGACGCGGGCGACGACTGGCTGCGCCTGCGCCACGAGCGCGCCATGGACACCGACGCCATCGTCGCCCTGGCGCGCGCCGCCCGGGCGCGCTACGGTTTCCGGACCTTCAAGCTGAAGGGCGGCGTGCTGCGCGGCGCGCAGGAAATCGAGGCGGCGGCGGCCATCAAGGAGGCCTTCCCGGAAGCGAACGTCACGCTCGACCCGAACGGCTGCTGGCTGCTGGACGACGCCGTGCGCCTGTGCCGGGACATGGGCGGCGTGCTGGCCTATGCCGAGGACCCGTGCGGTCCGGAAGGCGAGTACTCGGGGCGCGAGATCATGGCCGAGTTCCGCCGCGCCACCGGCCTGCGCACCGCCACCAACATGATCGCGACCGACTGGCGCGAACTGGTGCACGCGGTCCAGCTGGGCGCGCTCGACATCCCGCTGGCCGATCCGCACTTCTGGACCATGCAGGGCGCCGTGCGCGTGGCGCAGATGTGCCAGGCCTGGGGCCTGACCTGGGGCTCGCATTCGAACAACCACTTCGACGTGTCGCTGGCGATGTTCACCCACGCCGCCGCCGCCGCGCCGGGCCCGATCGCCGCCGTCGACACCCACTGGATCTGGCAGGACGGCCAGCAGCTGACGCGCGCGCCGCTGCGCATCGAGGACGGCATGGTGCGCGTGCCGACCGCCCCCGGCCTCGGGGTGGAACTGGACATGGCGGCAGTGGAAGCCGCCAACCGCCTGTACCTGTCCATGGGACTGGGCGGGCGCGACGATGCCGCCGGCATGCAGTACCTGATCCACGACTGGAAATTCGACAGCAAGATGCCGTGCATGGTGCGCTAGACGGCGCATGCGCCCGGCGCCGCACCGATGACAACCATAACCCATAAAAAAGCAGGAGACGAACATGCCGCGAAACGAAAAACCGACGATGTGTCCGCTGGCCCTTGCCGTGGCGCTGGCCGTGGCCGGACTGGCCCGGCCCGCCATGGCCCAGGAAGCCGCGCAAGCGGGCGCGCCGGCGCTGGAAACGGTGGTGGTGACCGCCAACAAGCGCGTCGAGAAGCTGGAAAACGTGCCGCA
>DAMAFT010000842.1:0-2052 GCA_031995805.1 Massilia sp. | reverse complement strand
TGGTCATCAGCGCGTTCTGCAGCCCCATCATGAAGCACAGCAGCATCACCGTGGCCGGCACGAACAGCCCCTCGATGCCCGCCAGGCGCGCGCCCAGCATGCCGAAGGCCAGCAGCAGCAGCGCCTCCAGCAGCAGCGGCAGCGCGTATTCGCTGGCCAGGCCGCGGCGCCGCGCATGGTTGACCATCGCGGCCGTGCAGGCCGCGCCCAGCAGGAAAGACAGCAGCGCCCCCAGCGCCTCGAGCACCAGGCCGGCGGCGCCCAGCGCGAGCCGGTCGGCGGCGGCGGAAATGATGCCGGTCATGTGCGAGGTGTACTGCTGCACCGCCAGGAAGCCGCCGGCATTGATCGCCCCGGCCGTGAAGGCGAGCGCGAAGCCCAGGTGGCGGTTGGCGCGCGGGCTGCGCGCCTGGCTGGTGAGCGTACGGATGTAATGGATGGGCACGGCGCGACTCCTTTCTTCTTGTCATCGATACGACGTCATCGATACTACGACAGGCCCGCGCCGACGGCGAGAACAACGTCGCGCCGGCATCGCGATGCGTGGCTATAATTGATGGTCCACCAAGAACAACGCCACCATCACGCCGTGAATCCACATCTCGACCGACTGCACCCCTACCCGTTCGAAAAACTGCGCCAGCTGTTCGCCGGCGTCGTGCCGAACCCGGACCATGCCCACATCAGCCTGGGCATCGGCGAACCGAAGCACGCCACGCCCGCCTTCATCGAGAAGGCGCTGACGCACGGCATCGCCGGCCTGGCCAGTTATCCCAGCACCCACGGCGGCGAAGCGCTGCGCGCCGCGGTCGCCGGCTGGCTCGAACGCCGCTACGGGGTGCCGCCCATCGATCCGGCCACGATGGTGCTGCCGGTGAACGGTTCGCGCGAGGCGCTGTTCGCGATCGCCCAGTGCACGATCGACGCGGCGCGTCCCGGCGCGCTGGTGATGTGCCCGAACCCGTTCTACCAGATCTACGAGGGCGCGGCCTACCTGGCCGGCGCCGAACCCTACTTCGTGAATTCCGAGCCGGGACGCAACTTCGCGCCCGACTACGGCAGCGTGCCGGACGACGTGTGGGCGCGCGTGCAGCTGCTGTACGTGTGCTCGCCGGGCAACCCCACCGGCGCCGTGCTGTCGCTGGACGACTGGCGCGCGCTGTTCGAACTGGCCGACCGCCACGGCTTCGTGATCGCGGCCGACGAATGCTATTCCGAGATCTATTTCGGTGCCACGGCGCCGCTGGGGGCGCTGGAGGCCGCGCACCAGCTCGGCAGGAGCGGCGGCGCGCGCCCGTACGCCAACCTGGTCGTGTTCTCGAGCCTGTCGAAGCGCTCGAACGTGCCGGGCATGCGCTCGGGCTTCGTGGCCGGCGACCCCGAACTGATGAAGAAATTCCTGCTGTACCGCACCTATTCCGGCGGCGCCATGCCGCCGCCGGTGCAGGCGGCGTCCTGCGTGGCCTGGAACGACGAGGTCCACGTGCAGGACAACCGCAACCTGTACAAGGAAAAGTTCAGCCTGATCACCCCGCTGCTCAGGCAGGTGCTGGACGTCGAGCTGCCCGACGCCGGCTTCTACCTGTGGGCCGACGTGCGCAGGAGCGGCCTGTCCGACACCGAGTTCGCACGCCGGCTGTACGCCGAATATAATGTGACGGTTTTGCCCGGCAGTTACCTGGCGCGCGATGCGCACGGCAGCAATCCGGGCCGCGACCGCATCCGCATGGCGCTCGTCGCCGGCGTCGACGAGGGACTGGAAGCGGCCAACCGCATCGTCCAGTTCTGCAAGGACCTCAAGTCCGCCTGAAAGATTTCAAACCCTGATAGAGCCATCATCATCATGACCCAACAACTCCAGAACATCATCGACACCGCCTGGGAACAGCGCGCCGAGATCAGCCCGAACAGCGCCGGCGCCGAGGTGCGCGACGCGGTCGCCCATGTGCTCGCCGGCCTCGACGACGGCAGCCTGCGCGTGGCCCAGAAGGACAGCGGCGGCTGGATCGTCAACCAGTGGATCAAGAAGGCCGTGCTGCTGTCGTTCCGCCT
>DAMAFT010000841.1:0-2054 GCA_031995805.1 Massilia sp. | reverse complement strand
TGGGCGGTGGGCGACGTCGTGCGCGGCCCGATGCTGGCGCACAAGGCGGAAGAAGAGGGCGTCGCGGTCGCCGAGCGCATCGCCGGCCAGCACGGCCACGTCAACTTCAACACCATCCCGTGGGTCATCTACACCTCGCCGGAAATCGCCTGGGTCGGCCGCACCGAGCAGCAACTGAAAGCGGACGGCGTCGCCTACAAGGCAGGCACCTTCCCGTTCATGGCCAACGGCCGCGCGCGCGCGCTGGGCGACACGACCGGCATGGTCAAGGTCCTGGCCGACGCCGCGACCGACGAGATCCTGGGCGTGCACATCGTCGGCCCGATGGCCTCCGAGCTGATCTCGGAAGCCGTGGTCGCGATGGAGTTCAAGGCATCCGCCGAAGACATCGCCCGCATCTGCCACGCGCACCCGACGCTGTCGGAAGCCACCAAGGAAGCCGCGCTGGCCGTCGACAAGCGTTCGCTGAACTTCTAAGCAAGTCACCCGCGCCGGCTCGCCGGCGTGCGTAGGGTGGGCTCCCCGAGCCCGCGCGAACGCCTGCGTCATGCCGGCATCCGCGTGGGCACGGAGTGCCCACCCTACATCCATTTCGAGCTGTCCCCAGATGAACGTCCAAGAGTACTACCAGCACGCGCTGACCGAGCGCGGTTTCAAGCCCGATCCAGCGCAGCAGCGCGCCGTCGACCGCCTGCAGGCGGCGTACGAGGAATGGGTCGAGTACAAGTCGCAGCGCGCGTCGACGTTCCGGCGCCTGTTCAACCGTCCCGAGGTGCCGCGCGGCGTCTACATGTGGGGCGGGGTGGGGCGCGGCAAGTCCTTCCTCATGGACAGCTTCTATTCGGTGGTGCCGGTCGTGCGCAAGACGCGCCTGCACTTCCACGAATTCATGCGCGACGTGCACCGCCAGCTCGACGAGCTCAAGGGCGTGGCGGACCCGCTGGTCGAGGTCGCCAGGCGCATCGCGAAAAAATACCGCCTGATCTGCTTCGACGAGTTCCACGTCAGCGACGTGGCCGACGCGATGATCATGTACAACCTGCTGTCCGCCCTGTTCGAGAACGGCGTCTCGTTCGTGATGACGTCGAACTACGACCCGGACAAGCTGTATCCGGACGGCCTGCACCGCGACCGCATGCTGCCGACCATCGCGCTGCTGAAGGAACGGCTGGACGTGATGAACGTCGACGCCGGCGTCGACTACCGCCACCGCGCGCTGGAGCAGGTGCAGGCCTACTACACGCCCTTGAGCGCCGCGGCCGACAAGGCCCTGCGCGACGCCTACGCCAAGGTGGCCGATACCGCCGACCAGGATCCGCGCGTGCACATCGAGCGCCGCGAGATCCGCGCGCTGCGGCGCGCGGGCGGCGTGATCTGGTTCGACTTCGCCACGCTGTGCGGCGGGCCGCGCTCGCAGAACGACTACCTCGAGATCGCCAGCCAGTTCCACACGGTGGTCCTGTCCGCGGTGCCGCGCATGTCGGCCGCGATGTCGTCCGAGGCGCGCCGCTTCACGTGGCTGATCGACGTGTTCTACGACCACAAGGTCAAGCTGATCATGTCGGCCGAGGTCGAGCCGGAGGAACTGTACACCGAGGGCGCGATGGCGAACGAGTTCCACCGCACCGTCTCGCGTATCATCGAGATGCAATCGCGCGAATACATGCTGGCCGAACGCCGCGGCGCCGCCGCCTCGCTGTCGTGATGCCGCCAGCGCCCACCAAGAGGATCCGATGACCATCCATTCCGCTTTCCGCCGCGGCGCCCTCGGGGCGCTGCTGTGCATCCTGCTGGCCGCCTGCGCCGGCAACGAGGTCGTGCCGCGCGAGACCCCGCCGCCGCCGGTGGCCTCGGTGGCCCAGGCCGACCAGCAACTGGCGTCGGTCGCGCGCGAACGCGCCGCCATCGAGGGACGCTACGCCGAACGCGAGCGCGTCTGCTACGCCAGGTTCTTCGTGAACGATTGCCTGAACGAGGCCAGGGAACGCCGCCGCACCGCGCTGGCGGCGCAGCGCGCGATCGAGGTGCAGGCCCAGCGCTTCAAGCGCCAGGCC
>DAMAFT010000840.1:0-2056 GCA_031995805.1 Massilia sp. | reverse complement strand
CTGCTGATGGCCAAGCTGGGCGACATCCCCAAGCAGGGCCAGCGCATCGAGTTCCCGAAGTTCGACGTGGTGGTCAAGAAGACCAGCGGGCCGCGCATACTGCTGGTGAAGGTGATTCCGCAGCTGGCCAGGGGCGCCGACGAGGACGATCTCGACTGATGCCGTCGACCGGCGCACGCCGGCCTGCATCGTCGTCCCCGCACAGGCGGGGACCGATACGGATAATCCGAAGCCGCGCCGTCGATGATGCCGCGACGCCTCGAACGTTGCGCGTCCCGGCGCCCGGCATGGATTCCCGCTTTCGAGGCTGTCGCGGGAGCGGCGGCCATGGCACGATAGGCGCGCCATGAACGCTTACCGGGAATACCCGCCCCACCCCGCCCTGGCCCCCTATGTGGCCTGCCTCTGGACCAGCCGCGCCATCCCCGCCGGCGCCCCGGTCCGGCGCCGCATCCTCCCCGACAACTGCATCGACATCCTGTGGCAGGACAGCGCCCCGGCCGGCTTCGTCGCCGGCATGATGTCGCGCCCGCACCTGTTCGAAGCCGCCCTGCCGGTGCAGACCGTCGCCGTACGCTTCCGGCCCGGCGCCGCGCGCGCCTTCCTCGACCTGCCGCTGCACCTGCTGCAGGACGGCCATCCGGCGCTGGACGAATTCTGGCCGCGCCACGAGGCCGAGGCCCTGGCCGCCAGCCTGTGGGAACGCGAGCGGCCGGCGGCGCGGCGGCTGGCGACGCTCGAATCCTTCCTGCTGGCGCGCCTGCCCATGCAGGCGCCGGCCGCGGGCGAGCGCCTGGTACGCGCCGCGCTGGCGCGCATCGATGCCTGCCGCGGCGCCGTCCGCATCGACGACCTGGCGGGTGGCCTGGGCGTCTCGCGCCAGCACCTGGCGCTGCTGTTCCGCGAGCGCGTCGGCCTGAACGCCAAGACCTATGCGATGGTCAGCCGCTTCCGCCACGCCGGAGAAACCGCACGCGGCCACCACGGCGCACGCATCGACTGGGCCGCCCTGGCCGTCGCCTGCGGCTACTACGACCAGTCGCACCTGATCCACGAATTCCGCCTGCTGGCCGACGACACGCCGGCCGCCTTCGCCGCCTGAGGGCGAATTCGCTTGACCGCCCCGGCATGCTGCCCGATCATCCCAGCACCAAAACCGATGGGAGACCGAACGATGAAACGACCGATCCTGACCGCCGCCCTGGCCGCAATCCTGAGCGCCGGCATGCTGCAAGCGGCGCACGCCGACGACGCCCTCAAGGCGGCCATCGCCAGCAAGGAGCGCACGCCCGCCAACGCCGCGCGCGACCCGGCGCGCCACCCGTACGAGACGCTGACCTTCTTCGGCATCAAGCCGACCATGACCGTGGTCGAACTGGCGCCGGGCGGCGGCTGGTACACCGAGATCCTGGCGCCCTACCTGCGCGACAAGGGCAAGCTGATCGTGGCCGGCGAGTCGCCCGACTCGCCCAACGCGGGCGCCAAGCGCTACGCCGACAACCTGACGAAGAAGCTGGCCGCGAACCCGGCCATGTACGGCAAGGTCCAGCGCGGCGTGTTCGAGCCGCCGCGCGCCTACGACATCGCGGCGCCGGACAGCGTCGACATGGTCCTCACCTTCCGCAACCTGCACAACTGGATGGCCGACGGCGACGACAGCCTGAAAAAGACGCTGGCCGAGATCTACAAGGTGATCAAGCCGGGCGGCGTGCTGGGCTTCGAGGACCACCGCCTGCCGGCGGCGCGCAAGGCCGGCTCCACCGGCGGCTACGTGCACGAGGCCTACGTGATCAAGATGGCCGAGAGCGTCGGCTTCAAGCTGGCCGGCAAGTCGGAAATCAACGCCAACCCGAAGGACACGGCCGACTACCCGAAAGGCGTCTGGACCCTGCCGCCGACGCTGGCCAACAAGGACGTCGACCGCGAAAAATACCTGGCGATCGGCGAGAGCGACCGCATGACGCTCAAGTTCGTCAAGCCTTGACGCGGTTCCGGCGCCGTACGACCACGGTGCCGGCCAGCTTGTCGTGCCAGGCCTGCTCGCGCGGGTCGATGC